>JBEANV010000463.1:0-5680 GCA_041165285.1 Pseudomonadota bacterium
TGACCCAGTACAAATCCCACTCGCTGCTGCGCCACTTGCAGCGCGGGTGGAGTTTTTTGCGCAACGAAATGAACGAGTTTGTGGACCTGCTGCCAGCGCAACAGCGGGTCAATGAAGAGCACTGGTACCGCGGCACAGCCGACGCCATCTACCAAAACCTGGACATCATTCGCAACTCCACCCCGCCCGAATACATCGTGGTGCTGGCGGGTGACCACATCTACAAGATGGACTACTCCATCATGTTGGCCGACCACGCCGAGAGTGGGCGCGGCGTGACGGTGGGCTGCATTGAGGTGTCGCGCGAAGAGGCCAAGGGCTTTGGCGTGATGGCCATCGACGAACACCGCTCGATCATCGAGTTTGTCGAAAAACCGTCGGATCCGCCGCCGATGCCGGGCAATCCGGACGTGTCGCTGGCCAGCATGGGCATCTATGTCTTCTCGGCTGACTACCTGTACAAGCTGCTCGAAGACGACGCGAACGACCCGAATTCCGAGCACGATTTCGGCAAGAACCTGATCCCGCGTGCCGTGGCCGAGCAGCAGGCGCTGGCACACCCGTTCTCGATGTCGGCCGTCGCTGATCCGCCGTATTCGCGCGCCTACTGGCGCGATGTCGGCACGGTCGATGCCTACTGGGCTGCCAACCTGGACCTCGCCACGACCACGCCCGAACTCAACATGTACGACAAGGACTGGCCGATCTGGACCTACCAGGAACAGCTTCCGCCGGCCAAGTTCGTCCATGAAGAGGAAGGCCGCACCGGGCAGGCGATCAACAGCCTGGTCTCGGGCGGCTGCATCGTCTCGGGTGCGACGGTGCGCAATTCGGTGCTGTTCTCGAACGTGCTGGTGCGCTCGTACAGCGAGATCAACGAGGCCGTGGTGCTGCCCGATGTCCACATCGGCCGTGGCTGCCGGTTGAGCAAGGTGGTGATCGACCGCCGCTGTCGCGTGCCCGATGGCCTCGTGGTGGGCGAGGATCCGGTGCTGGATGCGCAGCGTTTCTTCCGCTCGGAGAACGGCGTCGTGCTGGTCACGCGCAAGATGCTGGCCGATCTGCAGGCCTGATGCCACGCTGAGACGGGAATCGAGACGATGCGTATCCTTCAAGTCTGTGCCGAAATCTTCCCGCTGCTCAAGACGGGCGGGCTGGCCGATGTCGCAGGGGCGTTGCCTCCTGCACTGCAGGCGCGTGGTCACGAGGTCCGGGTGCTGCTGCCCGGCTTCGACACCATCCTGGCCGGGCTGGAGGATGCTGTCGTCGTCTGCGATCTCTATCCGCCGGCGGGGCTGTCCTGGGGTGCGGGCCGTACGCGGCTGCTCTTCGGCCGGCTGCCGGCCGTGGATGTCGAGGCGTATGTGATCGACGCACCAGGCTTCTATGCACGGCCCGGCGGCCCCTACGCTGATGCCCAGCAGCAGGCCTATGGCGACAATCACCTGCGCTTCGGTCTCCTGGGCTGGGTGGCGGCCGAACTCGCGCAGGGCATGGATCCCTACTGGAGCCCCGCGGTCCTCCACGCGCACGATTGGCACGCCGGGCTGGCGCCGGTCTACCTGCGCGCGGCCCAGCAGGCGCGCCACCAGCACCTCGCGGGCAGCGTTTTCACGGTACACAACCTCGCTTACCAAGGCTGTTTTGCGGCCAACCATTTTGGGGAACTGGGTCTGCCGGCCCAGTTCTGGGGCGTCGAAGGGGTCGAGTTCCACGGTCAGCTCGGGTTCATGAAGGGTGGCCTGTACCACGCCGACCGCCTCACCACGGTCAGCCCCACGTACGCCGCCGAGATCCAGGGGCCAGAGCAGGGCTGCGGTCTCGATGGCCTGCTCCGCACGCGGGCGGCTGATTTGTCCGGCATCCTCAACGGAGTCGATGACGCGGTTTGGCATCCAGCGGTCGATCCCCTGCTACCCGCGCCCTTTGATCTGACCGACTTGTCCGGCAAGGCAGCATGCAAGGCCGAACTGCAGCGCGAGCTGGGTTTGTCCGCCGACCCGGATCGGCCGATTGTGTGCGTGGTCAGTCGCCTGACCGAGCAGAAGGGCCTGCACCTGGTGCTGCAGGCCCTGCCCGGGCTGGTCGTGCAGGGCTGGCAGTTCGCCATGCTTGGCAGCGGTGACGCCTGGATGGAAGCCGCGTTCCGCGACGCTGCAGCGGCACAGCCGGCATCGATCGCCGTGCGCCTGGGCTACGACGAACGTTTCGCCCACCGCCTGATTGCCGGCAGCGACGCGATTCTCGTGCCCTCGCGGTTCGAGCCCTGCGGCCTGACGCAGCTCTACGGGCTGAAGTACGGCACGCTGCCGGTTGTGCGGCGTGTCGGCGGGCTGGCCGATACCGTGGTCGATACGCAGCTGGACACCATCGACACGGTCGCCACCGGCGTCGTGTTCGACGAGTTCTCCGCTGCCGCCTTGCTTTCGGCCACCGCGCGCGCCAAGGCGCTGCACCGCCGTCCCGCCGACTGGGCCACCGTTCGCAGCCGGGCCATGGCGCAGAGCTTCGGCTGGGCCGATGCTGCCCGACAGTACGAGGCGCTCTACCAGCAGGTGCAGGGCTGACGCCCTTGTCTTTCCAGTTTTGACGCAATCGATTCCGACCATGGACCTGACCCAGTTCGAACACCAGTACGACCATCTCGCCCGCGACGTGCCTGCGTTCAAGCGCGCCATCTCCAACAAGCTGATGTACACCGTCGGCAAGGATCCCGTCTCGGCGCTGCCGCAGGATTGGCTGCATGCGGTGTCCTACGCGGTGCGGGACCACCTGGTCGAACGCTGGATGAAGACCACGCGCGCGCAGTACGCGCAGGACGTCAAGCGCGTCTACTACCTCTCGATGGAATTCCTGATCGGCCGCACGTTCTCCAACGCGATCCTTGCGCTGGAGCTGATGCCCACGATCCGGCAGGCGCTGTCCGAGCTGGACGTGAACGTCGATCCCGACCAGCTCTTCGATCTGGAGCCGGATGCGGCGCTGGGCAACGGCGGCCTGGGCCGGCTGGCTGCGTGTTTTCTCGATTCGATGGCAACGCTGGGCGTACCGGGTTTCGGCTATGGCATCCGCTATGACTACGGCATGTTCCGCCAGGTGATCGTCGAAGGCCGGCAGGTCGAGGCCCCCGACTACTGGCTGACCAAGGGCAATCCGTGGGAGTTTCCGCGGCCGGAGGTGCAGTACCGCGTGCGCTTCGGGGGCCAGCTGGAGCACCACGGCGAGACCGTGCGCTGGGTCGGTACCGATGACGTGCTGGCGATGGCCTACGACACCATCATCCCCGGCTATGGCACCGAGGCGACCAACACGCTGCGCCTGTGGTCCGCCAAGGCCACCGAAGAGATGAACCTGCGCGCCTTCAACCAGGGCAACTACTTTGGTGCGGTGGAAGGCAAGAACCATTCCGAGAATGTGTCGCGCGTGCTCTACCCGGACGATTCGACACCATCCGGCCGCGAGCTGCGGCTGCGCCAGGAGTACTTCTTCGTCTCGGCGAGCCTGCAGGATCTGGTGCGGCGCTACATGCGCACGCACACCGGTTTCGAGGCACTGCCTGACAAGGTCAGCATCCACATGAACGACACGCACCCGGTGCTGGCGATTCCGGAGCTGATGCGGCTGCTGGTGGACGAACACCGCGTCCCTTGGCTGAAGGCCTGGGAGCTGTGCCAGAAAGTGTTCTCCTACACCAACCACACCCTGATGCACGAGGCGCTGGAGACGTGGCCGGTGGAGATGTTCGACCGCGTGCTGCCGCGGCACTTGCGCATCATCTTCGACATCAACGCGCATTTCCTCGGCGATGTCAGCGCCCAGCATGGCCACCAGCCGGAGCTGATGCGCAAGCTCTCGCTGATCGACGAGTCGGGCGAGCGCCGGGTGCGCATGGCCTATCTGGCGGTGGTGGCCAGCCACTCCATCAACGGCGTCTCTGCGCTGCACTCGGAGCTGATGAAGGAGTCGATCTTTGCCGACTTCGCCCAGCTCTGGCCTGAGCGCTTCAACAACAAGACCAACGGCGTGACACCGCGCCGCTGGCTGGCGCAGGCGAATCCGGGGCTGGCTGCGCTGCTCGACCAGCGCCTGGGCCGTGGCTGGCGCCGGCAGCTCGATCAGTTGGAGGGGCTGAGACATGCGCTGGATCTGCCCGGACTCCTTGGCGCCGTGCGCAAGGTCAAGCGACAGAACAAGGAGCGCTTGGCCCGTCTGGTACTCAAGCAACTCGGCGTCGACCTGAATCCGGACGCGCTGTTCGACGTGCAGGTCAAGCGCATCCACGAGTACAAGCGCCAGTTGCTCAACGTGCTGCATGTCATCACCCGCTACCAGCGCATCCTGGCGAACCCGGATGCGCAGTGGGTGCCGCGCGTGGTCGTGTTCGCGGGCAAGGCCGCGTCGGCTTATCACCAGGCCAAGCTGATCATCAAGCTCATCAACGACGTCGCCACGACGGTCAACAACGACCCGCGCGTCGGTGGCCGGCTGAAGGTCGTGTTCATCCCGAACTACAGCGTGAGTCTGGCCGAAGTGATCATTCCGGCGGCCGATCTGTCGGAGCAGATCTCCACCGCCGGCACCGAAGCCTCGGGCACCGGCAACATGAAGTTCGCACTGAACGGTGCACTGACCATCGGCACGCTGGACGGCGCCAATGTGGAAATGCGCGAGCAGGTCGGTGCAGAGAACTTCTTCATCTTCGGCAACACCACGCCGCAGGTGGCCGAACTGCGTGCCCAGGGCTACCAGCCGCGTGCGTACTACGAGTCCAATGCCGAGCTGCGTGCCACGCTGGACGCGATCCGCAATGGCGTGTTCAGCCCGTCCGAGCCGGCCCGCTTCCAGGCCATCTTCGACACGCTGGTGAACTGGGGCGACCACTACCTGCTGCTGGCCGACTACGCCGACTATGTTGCGACGCAGGACCGTGTGGACACGCTCTATCGCAACGCGGATGCGTGGTCACGCAAGGCAGTGCTCAACATCGCCGGCATGGGCGCTTTTTCGTCGGACCGCACCATTGCCGAGTACGCGCACAGCATCTGGCATTCGAAGCCGGTGGTGCTGCCAGCGCCACATCCGCACGCGGCGGGCTGATCCACTGCACAGGGCGCTCAAGGCGCCTTGCGCAGCTTCACGTACGCAACGAACCCACCGCCGGACGCGTTGCTCAGCTCCAGTTGGCCGCCCATGCGGGTCACGGTCTTGTCCACGATGGCGAGACCGAGGCCGGCACCGGTGCTGTGGGTGTGCGTGCGCGCCTTGTCCCCGCGGTAAAACGGGGTCGTCAACCGGACCAGCTGCTCGGGGCTGACGCCCGGGCCCTCATCGCGCACACTGACCAGCACCCAATCCCCCGAGCGGGCATAAGTCACAGTGACACGCGCCACGCCGTCCTCGGTCTGGGCGTAGCGGCGGGCGTTCTCGAACAGATTGGCAAACACCCGGTCGAGATCCGTCTCGTCCGCCAGCACCCGCACGTCGGTGGTCACACGGGCGACCACTTTCAGATGGTCGCCGTTGACGCGGCGGATCACCGTGTCGAGCAGCACGGCCAGGACGATCGGCACCAGCTTGACCTCGGTCGGCCGGGCGTAGTCCATGAACTTGTCGATGATGGCGTCGAGCTGGTCGATGTCGGCGGCCATGTTGCGCTTGGCCTCCTCGTCGTAGACGCTCA
>JBEANV010000464.1:0-4227 GCA_041165285.1 Pseudomonadota bacterium
CTGAAGGCCAAGGGCTTCGTCAAGTAAGCCGCCCATCATGCGCGACCGGCTCCGCCATCCGGTGCTGATCGTGCTGCTGCTGGCGGGGTTGGCTGCGGCGCTTGGCCTGTCCTTCGTGACACAGGCTCCGAACCGGCTCCTCTCGGGCGTCGGCGTACCGCTGGCCGGGGTGATGGGCGTCGGGGCGCACCGCGCCTGGGCACTGGCGCCCGTGCTGCTGCTGGTGGCAGCCGCCTTTTGCACCCCCGCTGCAGCGCCGACACGCTGGCTGACCCTGCTCGGTGCCACCGGCAGCCTGGCGGGGTTCACCTGGCTGGCTGGCACACACGCCAGCGCCCTGCTGTCCGACGAACTGCCCTTGGGCCGCACCTCGCTGGGTGGCGCTTACTGGGCACTGGCGGTGCTGTGTGGCCTGGCTGCGGCCGAGGCGCTGCGCGGCTGGTCGAGCCGCGCCGTGCTGTCGCTGGCAGGCGGTGCATGTGTCGCAGTGCCGGTCATCGCACTGGTGTGGCACGGGGATCTCGACGCCCTCTCGCTGCTGAAGGAATACGACAACCGGCAGGACGTCTTCGATGCCGCATTGCAGCGTCATCTGCTGCTGGTGTTCGCGACACTGGTGCCGACTGTGCTGATTGGCGGGCCACTCGGCGTGCTTGCGGCGCGGCGTCCGTCGGTGCAGCCCGCGCTGCTGTCGGCGCTGAACCTGATCCAGACGGTGCCGTCGATCGCGTTGTTCGCGCTGCTCATGGCGCCGCTGGCCGCGATGGCCACCCACTGGCCGGTGCTTGCGCGCTGGGGGGTGAGCGGCATCGGCGTAGCGCCAGCCGTCACGGCGCTGACCCTGTATTCGCTGCTGCCCATCGTGCGCAGCACGATGGCAGGGTTGGGCCAGATCGCGCCGGGCGTGCTCGACGCCGCGCGCGGCATGGGCATGACCCGGGGGCAGATCTTCTGGCGGGTCGAGGTGCCGCTGGCCTGGCCTGTCTGGCTGTCGGGACTGCGGGTGAGCACGGTGCAGACGCTGGGTCTGACGATGGTGTCGGCGCTGATTGGTGCGGGCGGATTCGGGGCGGTGATGTTCCAGGGTCTGCTGAGCAGCGCGGTGGACCTGGTGCTGCTCGGCGTCGTGCCAGTGGTGGCGCTGGCAGCGGTGACCGATGCCCTGTTCAAGGTGCTCGCGCAGTGGACAACGCAGGGAACGCGATGATCGAATTCCAGCAGGTAGGCAAGTCCTTCGGCGGCCAGGCTGTGGTCGATGACATCTCGCTCACCATCGCGCAAGGCGAGTTCGCTGTCCTGATCGGCCGCTCTGGCTCAGGCAAATCGACCACGCTGAAAATGGTCAACCGCCTGGTCGAACACGACCGAGGCCGCATCCTGTTCGCTGGACAGGAGATCCGTTCGTTCCAGCCCGAGGAGCTTCGACGCCGCATGGGCTATGCGATCCAGTCGACGGGCCTGTTTCCACACTGGACGGTCGAGCGCAACATTGCCTGTGTGCCGGCGCTGCTGAAGTGGCCGGCGGCGCGCATCCGCGACCGGGTCACCGAGTTGCTAGAACTGCTGCAACTGCCCCCCGATCTCTTCCGGGACCGCTATCCGAACCAGCTGTCTGGCGGCCAGCAGCAGCGTGTCGGCGTGGCCCGCGCGCTGGCGGCAGATCCGGACGTGCTGCTGATGGACGAGCCGTTTGGCGCACTGGATCCGATCACCCGGGAGGCCTTGCAGTCCGAACTCGCCCGCATCCATCAACTGTCCGGCAAGACCATCGTGCTGGTGACACACGACATCGACGAGGCATTGCGACTGGGCAGCCGCATCGTGCTGCTGGACCATGGGCGCATCGTGCAGACAGGAACGCCGCGGCAACTGCTGGCGGAGCCGGCCAACGATTTTGTGCGTGACTTCATTGGCCGCAGCGACGCGGGGCTGCGCCTGTTGGCATTGGAAACTGTGGCCAGTCGGATGCGGCACGGGCCGGCTGTGTCAACGACGTCCCTGGCATTGCGCAGCACGGACTCTCTGCGGGAGGCCCTGTCGATGCTGCTTGCGCACGGTGTAGCGCACTTGCCGGTGGTCGATGGTGCGGGCCAGTCCTGCGGGCGGCTGCATCTGGCTGATCTGGTGCAAGTGCAAGGCGGACCATGAAACGGCACCGCTGGATGGACCCGCTGCCGTGGGCGCTGCTCGTGCTGATCGGGCTCACGCTGGGCATGCCGGCGCTCAAGCCGCTGTTCGCGGCAGGATTCCCGGCACTCGATCGCCCGATGTATGAGCAGGACAGCTTTTCGGCCTTGATGCTGGCGCACATCGGGCTGGTTGCGGTGTCCAGCCTGGTGTCTGTGCTGCTGGGCTGGACGGCGGGTGTGTTTGCCACTCGACCGGCGGGGCGGGTGTTTCGCCCGCTGATCGAATCCATGGTCGCGATGGGCCAGACCATCCCGCCGGTGGCGGTGCTGGCAATCGCCGCACCGCTGATCGGCTTTGGAGAAGCGCCGGCCCTGATCGCACTGGCGCTGTATGGACTGCTGCCGGTTGTCCAGCAGACGCTGGTCGGCCTTGGCTCAGTGCCCGAGGACGTGCTGGACGCAGCGACCGGGCTGGGCATGACCCCGGCTCAGCGCCTGTGGCGGGTGGAGTGGCCGCTGGCGTGGCCCGTGGTGCTGTCGGGTGTACGCACCTCGGTGGTCATCAACATCGGGACTGCGGCCATTGCATCGACGGTGGGCGCCAAGACGCTGGGCTCGCCGATCATTGTCGGACTCAGCGGGTTCAACACGGCATACGTGCTGCAGGGCGCGGTGCTGGTCGGGCTGCTGGCAGTGGTGGTCGATCTGGGTTTCGAACGCTTGATGCCGAAACGCTGACACCAAGCACAAACCACACCATAAAACAAACAAGCCGTCACAGTGGACGGCTTGTTTGCTTTGTGCTACTTGTACTTTGTACTGGAGCGGGAAACGAGACTCGAACTCGCGACCTCAACCTTGGCAAGGTTGCGCTCTACCAACTGAGCTATTCCCGCAATGCATTTATTCAATCAACGAACGAATCTGGTGCCCGGGACGGGAATCGAACCCGTACGCCCCCTCTCGGGAAAGCGGCGGATTTTAAGTCCGCAGTGTCTACCAATTTCACCACCCGGGCGGCTGATCAGCCCCCGACAAGACAAAACTGGAGCGGGAAACGAGACTCGAACTCGCGACCTCAACCTTGGCAAGGTTGCGCTCTACCAACTGAGCTATTCCCGCATTCAACTACATGGATCAGATTCTGGAGGCGCGGAGTGGAGTCGAACCACCCTACACGGATTTGCAATCCGCTGCATAACCGCTTTGCTACCGCGCCAGAAAGCATCTTCACCAACAAAAAAGGAAGCCGAACCGCGCTCCCTTTTTCGGAAACCTGAGCAAAACTGGAGCGGGAAACGAGACTCGAACTCGCGACCTCAACCTTGGCAAGGTTGCGCTCTACCAACTGAGCTATTCCCGCATTGCACCTTTGCATTACCTGACTTGCTGCACCGCATTTGGTGTTTGGCGCTGCGCGTCGAGAACGAAAGTATAGAACAAATCATTCTCGTCGCACAAGCATTTCAGGCCAGTTTTTTTCAGTGCTTGGTCGCCGCTTCCACCACCACGGCAACCGCAGGTTCTACCTTGGCCGCTTCGATCACCTTGGGCTCATCTTCCGGCAAGGGCTGGGGCTGACGCTCCAGTGCAATTTCCAGCACCTTGTCGATCCAGCGGACCGGGATGATCTCCAGCTGGCTCTTGACGTTCTCGGGGATGTCCTGCAGATCCTTGGCATTGGTCTCAGGAATCAGTACCGTCTTGATGCCGCCACGGTGTGCTGCCAGAAGTTTCTCCTTCAGCCCCCCGATCTCCGTGACCTCGCCGCGCAGCGTGATCTCGCCTGTCATCGCCACATCAGCGCGCACCGGAATGCCCGTCAGCGCCGAGACAAACGCTGTTGTCATTGCCGCACCCGCACTCGGACCGTCCTTGGGCGTGGCGCCGTCAGGCACGTGGATGTGGATGTCGCGCTTCTCGAACAGCTCTTCCTTGATGCCGAGTCGCGCCGCACGGCTGCGCACCACGGTGCGTGCCGCCTCGACCGACTCCTTCATCACGTCGCCGAGCGAGCCGGTGCGGATGATCACGCCCTTGCCGGTCATGATCGCCGCCTCGATGGTCAGCAGATCGCCGCCCACTTCGGTCCATGCCA
>JBEANV010000465.1:0-4794 GCA_041165285.1 Pseudomonadota bacterium
CATCGGCGGTGTCAGCCTGGCCAGCCAGACCATCGGCACGGTGATGGCGGTGGTCTGGGCGCTGGTGGGCGGCTTCGTGGTCTATGGCGGCATCAAGGCTGCGATGGGCCTGCGCATGAGCCAGGAAGAAGAGTTCGAGGGCGCCGATCTGTCGATCCACAAGATCGGCTCGACGCCGGACCGTGAGGTGAGCTGGTGAGTCGTTGCCCAGACGCTACTTAACGCACGTTGCAATGGCCGCTATGTGCTCCGCCCCGTCCCTGGAACAGGGGGAGGGGGCTTATATACAAATCAAAGTCGACTTACAGTGAAAATGACAAATCGCCAAACACCATCGACGATGGCAAGTCGAACAAAGTTCAGGAGTCCTGTATGTTGAAAAAATTTGTATCCGCTCTCGCGTTGGCTGGTCTTGCCAGTGGTCCGGCGTTTGCTGTGACCAATCTGGGTTTCGATCTCGGCATGGTCGGCTGGTCGGCGAGTGGTGGTGTCTTGACGCCCGTCAACTCCCTCTCGACGCAAATCACGGTCTTCAATGACTATGACACCAATGGCAACCTCATGGCGGATGACGACATCCTCACCCCCACCTACATTGACTCCGTGGAGGGCGCCCGCTTCGGTCTGCTCAACAACAACTACGTCGGTCCGGTGACCTTCGCGTTCAACTCGGGTGGCTCGGCCAGTGTTGCCAACGACACGCTGTGGCTGCGCATGTTCAGCGCTGAATACGACTTTCAGGGCACGACGGGCGGCGTCAACGACGACTTCATCCGCGTGACCTATTCCGGTCTCTCCACCGTGACCGATACCTTCTACGCTTCGCAAGGCGCGTACGTCGATTCGGGCTGGGTGGGATTTGCCATTCCTGTCGGCACCACCTCCCTGCAGATCGCTCTGGTGGACGTCAACGGCTTCAACGCACCGCAGGTCGCTCTCGACTTCACCGCCGCTCCCGTGCCGGAACCTGAAGTCAACCTGATGATGCTGGCGGGTCTGGGCGTCATCGGCGGTCTGGCTCGTCGCCGCATGAAGAAGGCTGCCTGATTGATCTGACCGGGGCAGCCTGGCTGCCCCGGTCAGCTCTGCAGCATGGATGGCGTTCGCAATGCGGACGCCATTTTTTTTTGATGCCTACTGCGGCGAGGCGGCCGGCACTGCAGGGTTGGCCATTTCCGCCGCAAATCCCGGTCGCCGGGTCTCGACCCATTGCCGGACATCCGCGGGTGCCAGCACCCAGGTGTCCGCGGCGATGATCACCAGCGTGTTCTCCACGTCGATTTCTTTCGGCCCCAAGCGTGCAGCTTCGCGCCACGCCTGGTAAAGCTCTTCAGGGCTGGTGTTGATGGCCATGCGCATCAGCGCCAGATTGGCCCAGGCCATGGCATGCGTCGGACGCAGCTTGATCGATGTTTCCTGATGCCCCCGGGCTTCCCGGTAGGCTGCCACTTCTGGAGAGTCCGGTGCCCCGGTTGTCCAGAGACTTCGACCCCTGATCGCCTGGAGCTGAGCCAGCGCATCGTGCAAGGTGGCATCGTTTGGTGTCAGTGCCACCGCGCGTGCCAGATCCTGGCGGGCCTGCTCCCACTGTTCATTCGTGAACGCGGCCTGACCTGTGGCCCATTTCGACAAGGCATGCCGTGTCATCCCAGACGACCAGTCGGCAGACATCAGCACGCCCGCCTGCTGCGTCACCACCACTGCGGTCGTGGACAGGACAGCGGCCAGCAGTCCATTGAGAAGCCGGTGTCTGGCTGCAAAGCCCATCTTGCTCAGCGCCGCTTTGAGGGCGGGATCGGTGGCAACTCGCTGAGGCGAAACCCCCGCGTGGTGCCGGTTGTCAGAACGCAGTCACGGCCTGGTGGCGTCCAGCGGGCGGTGTTCGTCGCTACGGCCACATCGGCGGAGACCTGCCGGGCAAGCACCTGAGGCTGGTTCGTCCGGCTGCTTGCTGGCATCACCGCCGTAGAACGTGGAGCCTGCGGGTGAGACAGTGGCAACACCGTACCGGGCACGGGCTGCATGTCGCGCAAGCGCAAGCCCCTAGGCTGATCAAGCATCACTTCTGCCAGCGTCGATTGCGCCTGTGTCGGGGGCATCAAGGGTGGTGGCTGCAGTGCGCTGTCCGGTTCGCTCTTTGCCACTACCGGTGTCACCACCGGTACCACGATTGGCGGTGCTGGTGAGACTGTCTGCACAGGCGCCTGCGGCGTGACATCCATCACCACTGCGGCCGTCAACGTCGGAATGATGGCTTCGATCACCGGCAACAGCCGGGGTACGGGTGCCGACGCCGCAGCGACTGGCGCGGTCGGCGGTGCGGATGCACCTGCACCTGCACCTGCACCGAAGAAGGACGGCAGGAGCCAGTCTTCCGGCGCTGGGCTGCTGTCTTCTTGCGCCCACCCGTCCATCTGCGCCACGGCTTGTGTCAGCTCGGCGTGGATGGCGTCAATCTTGAAGTCCAGCAGCGACCAGTTCTCGTCCGTTAGCGGGACCGCAGTGGCGCCAGCAGACTCGCTCCGGTCGAACAGATCGCTGCTCCATTGCAAATCCTGGACCAGTGGTGCCTGTGAGGCAGGCAAGTCGCGGAAGACCAACCGGTCCTGGCCGCGCTCCACCGTGAACGAGGTCATCCCGGTGATGGCTGTCGGGTTGGTCAATGTCAGGCGGGTGGCCAGCTCGCTGCCGTAGTGCTCTGACAGCCAGTCTCTGGCCGCCGACAGCCGCGGCCGGCGGCTGGAGCGGTTGTGCGCATCCGTGGCCACCACATCCACCCAGCCAGCGTCCAGCAGTCCTTGCGCCGTGGTCTGGGCCCGGCTGCCGAACTCGCCCAGCAGCGACCCCGCCGTGAGCTGGAACTTGCAGCCCAGCCGGCGCAGCGGCTCCAGCCGGGCCAGTTGCTCCATCACTGCCTTGTTGCGCTCCGGATGGGCCATCAAGGGGGTGATGCCCTGTTCCAGCAGCATTCCCATCATCCTGTCCGTGCCGACCGGGATCTGTCCATCCGGCAGTTCAATCAGCACTGTGCCCGGACCGACCAGACTGCCGTTCAGCAGCGGCAAGCGCCGCAGCTCCAGCCAGTCGAGGATCTCGGGGCAGATTCGCACCTCGGCCGCCCAGGACATCGTCAGGGGAATGTCCTGTTCGCTCACCGCCGCTTGCAGCAGGTCGAACGCTTCCGCGATGCGGGCAGGCGTGTTGTCGAACACGCCGGGGTAGATGTGCGGCGTGACGACAACGTGTTCGATGCCGTCGTCGGCCATGGCGCGGGCCAGCGCCACGGCATCGTCCATCGTGCGCGGGCCATCGTCGATGCCCGGCAGTACATGCGCATGAAGGTCTAGCATGGGATCTCAGTGACGGTCAGGTCGTGGGTTGCTGAGAATACCCGTGGTAGTAGGTGTTGCCGTAACCACCATTGACAGACTCACCGTAGTAGCGCTGTGCGTCGTCGAAGTTCAGGCCGTTGACGATCACGCCCATGATGTTGGCGCCCGAGCGCTGCAACCGGCTCAGGCCCTTGCGGATCACCGGCACCGGCGTTTCGGTGGCGCGCACCACATAGATCGTGCTGGTCGCCATCTGCGCCACCGCCACCGCGTCGCTCACCAGCTCCACCGGCGGTGTGTCGATGATGATGAAGTCCAACTGCGGCTGCAGATGGCGCAGCACGTCCTTGAAGCGCTGCGACACCAGCAGGTCCAGCGGATTCGGCGGCACATCGCCCGAGGGCATCACCAGCAGCGTGCTGCCTTCGATCTGGTGCACGCAGTCCTTCAGCGTGGCCGAGCCGGTCACCAGATTGGACAGCCCCTTGGCATTGGCCGCCATGCCCAGCCGTGTGCCCACCTGCGGGCGACGCATGTCGGCGTCGATCAGCAGCGTGCGCTTGGTCTGCGCCAGCGCAAGCGCCAAGTTGATCGAAGTCGAGGTCTTGCCCTCGGCCGGCACGCTCGACGTCACCATGATCAGGCGGTGACGCTGGTCCACGTCCGAGAGCTGGATGCCCGTGCGGGCGGTCCGGATGGCCTCCGCGTGGTGCGAATTGGGCTCGCGGATGAACATGGTTGCCACGTTCTCCAGCGCCTCGCCGGTCAGCGCAGGCAACACCGCCAGCACGGGCATTTGCAGCTTGATTTCAGCCGACTCACTGCCCTTGATGGTGTTGTCCAGGCGGTCCAGCAGGATGGCGCCCATGATGCCAAGCATCAGACCCAGCACAAACGTGACCAGGACGATCTGGAACTTGTTGGGCCGCACGGGTGTGGACGTCTTCACCGCCGGATCCACCACCCGGGCAATCGCGGCCTGCAAGTCGCTTCCGGCGTCCATTTCCTTGGCGCGGCTCATGAACAGGTCATACAGCTGCTTGTTGGAGGACACCTCGCGCTCCAGCACCTGCAACTGGAACTCCTTGCGGTTCACATCCTGCACACCGCCGGTGGCCGAGGCCAGGGCGCCTTCGAGCGACTTTTCAGCCTGCCGGGCCAAGGTGTATTCCTGCGCCACGCTGCGCGCCGCCAAGCGGCGCTGCTGCACCAGGAAGCGCTGCGCTGCCGCCAGCGACGACTGGGCCTCCTGCATCTTCATGTGGTTCGGCCCGAGGTTCTCCGACAGCTCGGCCACCAGCTTCTGGGCGGCCGCCTCCTGCTGTAGCGCGGCCTGGACGGAGGGGTTATTGGCCACTGCCGGCACGTTGCTGAAGTCACCGCTGCCGTTGCTGGCCACCATGGCATTGGTGCCTTCGAGCTGCAGCCGCTTGGCGCGGGCCTCGGCCAGGCGCTGGTTCAC
>JBEANV010000466.1:0-2927 GCA_041165285.1 Pseudomonadota bacterium
GCGGGACTTCGTGGCGCTCGGGTGAGCGTGGGGTCTACGTCCTGCCCGGGCACCAGCTCGACCGTGACGTCTTCATCCGACCTGATTCGACCACCACGTCTCAGGTCGCGGCTTCATGCAATCGTCCTGAAGCTGCCGGGCGGTCAGCGCGCCTGCAACACTGCCCGCTGGGCCTGCACCACCAGCGCCATGGCAGGTTCGGCATCGCGGCTGAAGCGGGGAAAGTTCAGGAAGCCATGCGGCATGGCCGGAAACTCCCGCAGCGTCGTCGGTACACCCGCTGCCTGCAACTGGCTGGCATACGCCACACCGTCGTCGTGCAGCAGGTCGTGACCCGCCACGATGATCAGCGCGGGGGGCAGTTGCCGGTGATCGGGCGCCAGTGCGGGCGAGATGCGCCAGTCCAGCGGATCGCCGGTGGGTCCGAGGTAGTGGCGATGAAACGCGGCGCTGTCGGCCGCCGTCAGGATCAAGGCCTGGGCGTGTCTGCGGCGTGATTCGGTGTCGGCGGTGGGATTGAGCCCCGGGTAGAGCAAGGTCTGGTGGTGAATGGCCGGGCCGCCCCGTTCCCGGGCCAGCAGGCAGAGAACGGCCGAGAGGTTGCCACCCGCACTCTCGCCCATCACCCCCAGCTTGCCCGCCGTGGCACCCAGTTCGCTGGCATGGGCGGTTGCCCAGCACAGGGCTGCGTAGCAATCCTCCACTGCGGCGGGAAAAGGATGGCGGGGTGCCAGTCGGTAGTCCACGGACACCACGATGGCGTCCAGATCCCGGCAGACGGTGCTGGCCATCCAGTCCTCGCCTAGGAGGTTTCCGAGGACAAAACCGCCGCCGTGGATCGCCAGCACCAAGGGACGTGGCCCCGCTGCGGCGGCCTCTGGCGTGTACACACGCACCGTGATGTCACGACCTTCGGCGGCCAGTGTCCTGTCCGCAAAGCGCACGCCGGGCCGGACATCGCCGAAAAGGAGGGAGAGGACGGGGTTGCGCTTGCGCAGGGACTGGACACGCTCGATCTGGGCCAGGTCCATGGAAGCGACCGACGTGCCCGGCATCCAGCGCAGGAACCGGCCCAATCGGCGTATGCCGGGGGCCATCGGAACGGTCTTGTCCAGGGCAGAGGTCGAGGGTGAGGGTGAGGGGTTCATCGTGCGACCGCCGGTCTGATCTGGTTGAAGGGCACGCCTTTGTCTGGTCGGTGGTCCTGCGGCAGGCCGAGCACACGCTCTGCCAGCGTGTTCAACAGCACCTCGTCCGTGCCGCCGGCGATGCGCAGGCTGGGGTCGAGCCATGCTGACGTGAAATGGTTCGGAGGGCGTGCGTCGGCCGGCAGTTCCAGCGCCTCGGGGCCTTGCAGGTCCATGGCCAGCGCGGCCAGGCGCTGCCGGCTGCGGCCGAGCAGCAGCTTGCGCAGAGACCCTTCCGGTCCCGGTTCCTGTCCCGCCATCATGGCATTGAGTGCGCGCCGATGGATGTTGCGCAGACCCTGGCGCTCCACCAGCGCCTGGGCCAGCGCGTTGCGGAACTCGGCATTGTCCAGCGCAGGGCGGCCAGCCAAGGTCAAGCCGGCCGCCTTGTCGGCCAGGGCTTCCAGCGAGGGGGCATAACCCGACTCGTCCATGACCGCGTAGCGCTCGATCATCAGCGTCTCGATCGCGACCCGGAACCCGGCCCCCACCGCGCCCAGGCGCTGGGTGTCCGGGACGAACACGTTGTCCAGGAACACTTCGTTCAGATCGTGTTCGCCGCCCAGACGCCGGATCGGCCGCACGGTGATGCCGGGCGACTTCATGTCGATGAAGAAGTAGCTCAGGCCGGCATGCTTCAGGGCGCTGGGGTCGGTGCGCACGATGATGACGCCCCAGTCGGCGATCTGTGCCCAGCTGGTCCACAGCTTCTGGCCATTCAGCCGCCAGCCGTCACCGTCGCGCTCGGCGCGGGTGCGCAGGGCGGCCAGATCGGAGCCGGCCGACGGCTCGGAGAACATCTGGCACCAGATCTGCTCGCCGCGCAGTGCGCGCGGCGCCAGATCACGGCGCATCGCCTCCGGTGCGTAGCGCAGGAAGATGGGCAGCGGGTTGCTGAGACTCACGCTGTAGTAGATGCCCGGCAGGTCATGGCGCAGCTCTTCTTCGGCGAAGGCGAGCTTCTGCAGCTCGGTGCCGCCGGCGCCGCCGTAGACCGTCGGCAGCGTGATGCCGGCGTAGCCTTGCGCCGCCTTGAGTGCCTGCCACTGGCGCGCCAGTGCCAGATCCTGCTCGAAGGTCAGCCCGCGGCGGGCCTCACCGCTGAAGCGCGGTGCCTGTTCTGCCAGCCAGGCCGCTGCCTGCTGGCGGTATTGGGTCAAGGCGTCACTGCTGTCCATGAGGGGCTTTCAGGCGTGCTTGGCGGTTCAAGAACGTTTCGACCAGCGCTTCGCGCCAGGCGGCGGTGCTGCCAAGCTCCAGCGCGAGCGATCGGGCGCGCCGGTAGTGCCGGTGGGGCGCGGCCTCACGGGTCACACCCAGGGCGCCGAAGATGTTGATGCTGTCGCGTGCGGCCAGCTCGTCGGCCTGGCTGGCGGCAACACGGGCCGCGGCCACTGCCTGTCGCCGCTCGGCGGCATCGGTGGCGTCGGGTGCATCGAGCAGATCCAGCGCCGTCAGCGCGCAGCCACGGGCAATCTCGATGCCGCTGTAGACCTCGACCAGCTTGTGCTTGATCGCCTGAAAGCGGGCGATCGGCTGACCGAAGGCTTCGCGCTGCTGTGCAAAGTCGATCGAACGCGCCAGCCCGGCCTGCGCGCTGCCGACCTGCTCGAAAGCGGTCATGGCCGCAGCGCGGTCCACCAGCAAGGCCACGGCAGCGGCACCGCCGAGTCGGATCGCCGGGGCGGAGAAGAAGCGCAGGGTGGCATGCCCACGTGCGTTGTCGATGGTGGTGACCAC
>JBEANV010000467.1:0-2845 GCA_041165285.1 Pseudomonadota bacterium
GCAAGACCGCGATTATAGCGGTCTTTTCACAAGGTCAGCAAGTGGGTCGCAACACTTCGATGCCACCCATGTACGGCCGCAGCACTTCCGGCACCGTGATGCTGCCATCGGCGTTCTGGCCGTTCTCCAGCACCGCCACCAGCGTGCGGCCCACAGCCAGGCCGGAGCCGTTCAGCGTGTGGACGAACTCGTTCTTGCCCTGCGCGTTCTTGAAGCGCGCCTGCATGCGGCGGGCCTGGAAGGCGCCCATGTTCGAGCAGGAGCTGATCTCGCGGAATGCGGCCTGCGCTGGCACCCAGACTTCGAGGTCATAGGTCTTGGCCGCGCCGAACCCCATGTCGCCCGTGGACAGCAGCAGCACGCGGTACGGCAGCCCCAGCTTCTGCAGGATCGCCTCGGCATGGCCGACCATCTCGCCGAGCGCGCCTTCGCTGTGCTCGGGATGCACGATCTGCACCATCTCGACCTTGTCGAACTGGTGCTGGCGGATCAGGCCGCGCGTGTCACGGCCGGCCGAACCCGCTTCCGAGCGGAAACATGGGCTGTGCGCCGTGAGCTTGATCGGGAGCTGGTCGATCGGCAGCACCGTGTCGGCCACCGCGTTGGTCAGCGTGACCTCCGAGGTCGGGATCAGGTACCACTTGCTGCCCGCGGCGTCGCCATCGCCCGAGGTGACGTGGAACAGGTCCTGCTCGAACTTGGGCAACTGGCCGGTGCCCTGAAGCGCCTTGGCCTGCACGAGGTAGGGCGTGTAGCACTCGGTGTAGCCGTGCTCGGTGGTCTGCACGTCGAGCATGAACTGCGCGAGGGCGCGGTGCAGCCGGGCGGCGGCGCCCTGCATGAACGTGAAGCGCGAGCCGGAGAGCTTGGCGCCGGTCTCGAAATCCAGCCCCAGTGCTGCGCCCAGATCGACGTGGTCCTTCACCGGGAAGTCGAACGCGCGCGGCGTGCCCCAGCGACGGACCTCGACGTTGGCGTGCTCGTCCGCACCGACCGGCACGTCGGCAGCGGGCAGGTTCGGCACGTGCAGCAGCATCGCGTCCAGCGCAGCCTGGATCTGCGTCAGCCGGTCGGCGCCGGCCTTCATCTCGTCGCCGATGCCGCCCACTTCGGCCATCACGGCGGTGGTGTCCTGGCCCTTGGCTTTCAGGCCGCCGATCTGCTTGCTGAGCTGGTTGCGGCGCGACTGCAGCTCCTCGGTGCGGATCTGCAGGGTCTTGCGCTCGGTTTCCAGCGCACGGAAGGTGTCGGCGTCGAGGAAGGTTTGCGGGTTCTTGCGCGTGGCCAGGCGGGCGAGGACGCCATCGAGGTCTCGGCGCAGCAGGGTGATGTCCAGCATGGGAAGTCTCGTGTTGCAGTGTTCAGTGGGGGCGCGGCGCGGCAGTGACACCGGCTTCGGCCATCGCCTTGTCGCCCAGTCCTTTGGGCAGCGGGAATTCGATGTGCTCTTCGACGCCCGGCATCTTGCGCACGCTCAGTGCGCCCAGCTCCTTCAGCCGCGCGATGACCGCATCGACCAGCAGCTCGGGGGCGGAGGCGCCAGCGGTCAGGCCCACGCGCGGGCGGCCCTCGAACCACTCGGCCTGGATCTCGTCGGCGCTGTCCACCATGTAGGACGCCGTGCTCAGGCGCTCGGCGACCTCGCGCAGGCGGTTGCTGTTGGAGCTGGTCGGGCTGCCGACGACGATGACGATGTCCACCTCGCCGGAGAGTACCTTGACGGCATCCTGGCGGTTCTGGGTGGCATAGCAGATGTCCTGCTTCTTCGGCTCGCGCACCTGCGGGAAACGCCGCTTCACGGCGCGCAGGATCTCGGCGGCGTCGTCCACGCTCAGCGTGGTCTGCGTGACGACGGCGATGCGGCTTTCATCCGGCACCTGCACGCCCGCCACGTCGGCTACGTCCTCGACGAGGTGAATGCCCTCGGTGAGCTGGCCCATCGTGCCTTCGACTTCCGGGTGTCCCTTGTGGCCGATCATGATGAAGTCGTAGCCCTCGCGGCGCAGCTTGGCGACCTCGACATGGACCTTGGTGACGAGCGGGCAGGTCGCGTCGAACACCTCGAATCCGCGCTCACGCGCCTCGGCGCGCACAGCCTGGCTGACACCGTGGGCGCTGAACACCAGCGTCGCCCCGGGTGGCACGTCGGACAGCTCCTCGATGAAGATCGCGCCCTTGGCCTTCAAGTCGCTGACGACGTAGGTGTTGTGGACGATCTCGTGGCGCACGTAGATCGGCGCGCCGAAGCGGGCCAGCGCACGCTCGACGATCTCGATGGCGCGGTCCACGCCGGCACAGAAGCCGCGTGGCTGGGCCAGCACGACTTCCTCGACGTGGCCTTGCAGGGATTCCTGGCGTATGGCGGTCATCACAGCACTCCGATCAGTTGCACTTCAAAGGTCAGCGGCTGGCCGGCCAGCGGGTGGTTGAAGTCGAATACCGCCCAGTCCTCGGATGCCGGGCCGAGTTCGCGCAGCACGCCCGCGAACGAGCCGCGCCCGTCCGGCGTCGGGAACTGCACCACGTCGCCGACGCTGTACTGCTCGTGCGGGTCGCCCATCTCGCGCAGGATGGCGAGCTTGAGTTTCTGCACCCTGTCCGGACTGCGCGGGCCGAAGGCTTCGCCGGGCGCGAGCGCGATGGTCGTGCGCGTGCCTTCTTCCAGGCCAAGCAGGCGGGACTCGATGGCGGGCGCGAGTTCACCGGCGCCTAGCGAGAGCGTCGCGGGCTTGTCGTTGAAAGTGTTGACGATGTCGCCGCCGTCGGGGCCGGCGAGGCGGTAATGCAGGGTCAGGAATGAACCCGGTTGGACCTGAGGCACGGCGGTGATCCTGGTAGAGAGTGG
>JBEANV010000468.1:0-3979 GCA_041165285.1 Pseudomonadota bacterium
CCGCCAGCACAACCGCCGACCACGCGCCCGCGTCATCGACGAAGGCGCCCATCAGGCTCTTGCCCACCGGCAGCGCCACGAACAGCAGCAGCAACGCCACGCACAGCACCACCGCGCACGCAACGAACGCATCCCCCCGGAACCGCCCCAGCCGCGCCAGCCCCACGCCCAGCAGCAGGGCCAGCAGCAGCACCCCCGCGAGCGCCACCATCAGCGTGGCAGCGAGTTGACATCCTTCTCCCAGCGCGCGATCAACCGCTTGCGCTCGCTGCTGGCGCCGTACTTGGCGTAGTCGTAGTTGATGAACTTGATCTTCTTGAAGTCCGGCACCCGTGGATCGACCTTGGCGGCCTTGTTCGACGGCAACTGGAACTGCTTGGCGGCGGCGCCCATTTCCTGCGCCCCGGCGGTGAGTGCCCAGTCGTAGAAGCGTTTGGCGTTGGGCAGGTTGCGGGCGCCTTCGAGGATGCTCATCGAGCCGATCTCGGCGCCGGTGCCGTCCGCCGGCGTGATGGTGGCGATCGGGAAGCCCTGCATCGCCTCGCCGGGGCCGTCATGCACGAAGCTGATCGACACCGTGGTCTCGCCCCGCGCCGCCGCCTTGATCGGGCCGGTGCCGGAGCGGGTGTACTGGCTGATGTTGCGGTGCAGCGCCTTCATGTAGTCGAAGGCTTTTTCCTCGCCCATGAGCTGCACCAGCGTGGCGACCATCGTGTAGGCGGTGCCGCTGGAGGCCGGGTTGGCGACCTGGATCTCGCCCTTGAACGCCGGGTTGAGCAGGTCGGCCCAGGTCTTCGGGATCGGCAGCTTCTTCTTCGCGATCAGCTCGGTGTTGTAGCCGAAGCCGAGCGGGCCGGAGTAGATGCCCACGGTGCGGAACTTGGACTGCTCGGCCTGCTGCTGCGCCCAGGCGTGGAGCTGCGGCAGCACGGGGGACTTGTATTCGAGCGTCAGGCCCTGCTCGGCGGCCTGCAGGTGCGGATCGCCCGTGCCGCCGAACCACACGTCGGTCTTCGGGTTGGCCCGCTCGGCGATGAGCTGCGCCAGCGCCTCGCCCGAGCCCTTGAGCGACATGTTGACCTTGACGCCCGTGGTCTTGGCGAACACGGTCTGGATCATGTTGCACCACTCGGCCTGGACCGAGCAGATGACGTTGAGCTGGCCGGCGTCCTGCGCGAACGTGGTGAGCGGGACGGCGGACAGCGCAGCGACGGCGAGTGTCAGGGCGAGCTTCATGGCGGTTCCTCGTTTTTATGAGCTGCAACGATTGTCGTCAGCCCACCGCGGTTCTCGCCACAGGGAAGACCAGAGCGTCACCAGCCAAGCCGCGCTGCCCACCCTTCATAGACCTTGGGCAGCGGCCGGGCGTAGTCGCCGTGCGGGCTGGTGCGCAGGCCCAGCGACACCAGCGCCTCGGCGAACTTGACCGCCGCCGCCACCCCGTCGATCACCGGCACGCCCAGCCGCCCCGACAGCGTGGCACACAGCGCCGCCATCCCCGCACAGCCCAGCACGATCGCGCCGCTGCGGTCCCGCGCCAGCGCCTCGCGGGCGGCGGCTTCGATCTGGTCCACACACGCCGCGCCGCCATCCTCCAGCGCCAGCACCGGGATGTCGGTGCCGTGGATGCCGCGACAGCGGCGCTCGAAACCGTAGCGGTGGACCAGGTGCTCGGCGATGACGCAGGTGCGCGTCATCGTCGTCACCACCGAGAAGCCGGTGGCCAGGAAGCTCGCCGCGTGGAAGGCCGCTTCCGCGATGCCGATCACAGGGGCCGAGGTCGCCTCGCGGGCCGCGTCCAGCCCCGGATCGCCGAAGCAGGCGATGACCACCGCGTCCGCCCCACCGCCGTGCAGCCGCACCTGTTCGGCCACGCCCGCGGCGGCGATCGCCTCGTCGTAGTGCCCTTCGATCGAGCGCGGGCCGAAGGTCGGCTGGGTGGCGACCACGGTGGTGCCGGGGCTGGCGACGGCGCGGGCGGCGGTGGCGATGCCCGCGGTCATGGCCTCGGACGTGTTCGGGTTGATGAGCAGCAGGTTCATGGTGGTGCAGCGTGGTGCATCGTGGACAGCGGTTTTGCATACAAAGCAAGAGCCACGCCGCACGGCGGTGCATGGACCGGGCACTGTGCCACCGTGAGAACTGCACACGACTTGGCACACCGATTGCATACAAAACCTAGCATGCACGCTGACACCGCCCACCGCACCGATCTGGAGCTGATCCACCTGGTCAAGGACTACGGCGCCTCGCTCGCGGTGGCCGGGATCGACCTGAAGATCGCGGCCGGGAGCTACTGCTGCCTGCTGGGGCCGTCGGGCTGCGGCAAGACCTCGACGCTGCGCATGATCGCCGGCCACGAGGCGCCGACCGAAGGCTCGATCGTGCTCGGCGGGCGCGAGATCACCGCGCTGTCGCCGGCCGAGCGCGGCACGGCGATGATGTTCCAGAGCTACGCGCTGTTCCCGCACCTGAACGTGCTCGACAACGTGGCCTTCAGCGCCCGCATGAAGGGCCAGGCGAAACCCGAGCGCCATGCCCAGGCGATGGAGTTGCTGAAGCTGGTCCACATGACGCCATATGCCGAGCGCCTGCCTGCTGCGCTGTCGGGTGGCCAGCAGCAGCGGGTGGCGCTGGCGCGGGCGCTGATGCTGCGGCCCAAGGTGCTGCTGCTGGACGAGCCGCTGTCGGCGCTCGACCCGTTCCTGCGCGTGAAGATGCGCGCCGAGCTGAAACGCTGGCACCGCGCACTCGGCATGAGCTTCATCCACGTCACGCACTCGCAGGAAGAGGCGATGGCGCTGGCCGACCTCGTCGTCGTGATGAACCAGGGCCGCATCGAGCAGGCCGGCAGCGCCCGCGAGGTGTTCGAGCGCCCGCGCACCGAGTTCGTCGCGCGCTTCATCGGCGCCCACAACGTCATCGAGACGCCCGCCGGCAAGGTCGCCGTGCGCTGCGACCGGCTGCGGCTGGGCACGGTCGGCGCGGGGGCGGGGTCCGACAGCGACTACACGATGCAGGTCGCCGCCATCGAATACCAGGGCGCGCAGGTGCAGGTCCACCTGAGCGCCGACACCCTCGACGCGGCGGCAGCGGGCGCCGAGCCGGTCTGGATGGCCGCGCTGTCCGACGCCGATTTCCACGCCGCCCCCCTCGAACCCGGCCAGCGCGTCGCCCTGCACTGGCACCCCGACGACGCCCACACGCTGGCCGCCTGAACGCCCTCTTGCTTTTCCCCTCCCCCGTCCGTCAACCTCCCCAGGAGTGCTCGCCATGTCCGCTGATCTCGACCCGCAGAACACCGCCCCGGCCGCCCCGATCCCAACGGCCGACACCCCCGAACTGCAGCGCCGCGGCTTCCTGCGCTCCGCTGCGGGCGTCGGCGTGGCCGCCACCGGCATCACCGGCTTCCCGTTTGTCCACGCCCAGGAAAAGATCGTCCTGCGCTACCTCGGCACCGCCGTGAACCAGGACAAGGCCATCGCCGAGAAGTTCGAGGCCGACACCGGCATCAAGATCCAGTACATCCCCGTCACCACCGACGACGTGACCAAGCGCGCCGTCACCGCCCCGAACAGCTTCGACCTGATCGACACCGAGTACTTCTCGCTCAAGAAGATCGTGCCGACCGGCAACCTGCTGGGCATCGACGTGAAGCGCATCAAGCACGCCGACAAGATCACCTCACTGTTCACCAAGGGCGAAGTGGCGGGCAAGAAGGTCGGCGACCAGGGCACCGCGCCGAAGAAGGTGATGTACCTCGACGGTCCCACCGGCAAGACCTTCTCCAAGTCGCCCACCGGCTTCATGACGCTGATCCCGACGGTCTACAACGCCGACACGCTGGGCATCCGCCCCGACCTGATCAAGCGCCCGATCACCTCCTGGGCCGAGCTGCTGAACCCCGAGTTCAAGGGCAAGGCCGCGATCCTGAACATCCCGTCGATCGGCATCATGGACGCGGCGATGGTCGTGGAAG
>JBEANV010000469.1:0-2981 GCA_041165285.1 Pseudomonadota bacterium
CGGTCGTCTCGATCGAGGATGGCCTGGGCGAAGAGGATTGGGGCGCGTGGGCCGATCTCACCGAACGTGTCGGCCCCAGCGTGCAACTCGTCGGCGACGACCTGTTCACGACCCACCCCAAGCGCCTGGAGCGCGGCGTTCGCGAGCGCGTGGCCAATGGCGTTCTGGTCAAGGCCAATCAGAACGGCACGCTGTCCGGCACGATCGACCTCATCGCGCAGGCCAGGGCCGTAGGCTACGCCACCATCGTCTCGGCGCGCTCGGGCGAGACCGAAGACGCCTTCATGTCCGACCTCGCGGTCGGCACCGCCGCCGGGCAGATCAAGATCGGGTCGCTGCGCACATCGAGCACGGTGGCCAAGTACAACCAGCTGCTGCGCATCGAGGAAGCGTGCGGCGCCCCCTTCGCCGGACTCTCGGCGCTGGCAGGCCGGCGATGAACGCGCTTGAACTCGACGACTTCCTGACGCGCAGCGGGCTCGCGGCGCCAAGCGTGGCGCGGCACTGGGCACCGCTTACGGGGGGCGTGTCGTCGGACATCTGGCGTGTCGATCTCGCCGATGGCCGCGCGTTGTGCGTCAAACGCGCATTGCCCCAACTCAAGGTCGCCGCGGAATGGATGGCACCCGTGTCGCGCAACGCCTTCGAATGGGCCTGGATCCGCTTTGCCTTCGACCTGCTGCCCGATGCCGCGCCGCAGCCGCTCGCGCACGACGAAGCGGCCGGGCTGTTTGCCATGGGCTTCCTCGACCCGACCTCGCATCCGGTGTGGAAGCACCAGCTTCTCGCCGGGCACGTCGACGCCGCCACGGCGGCCGCGGTGGGCCGCACGCTCGGCATCCTGCACGGCGCCAGCGCCCATCGCGCCGACCTGGCAGCCGCCTTCGACACCGGGGAGAGCTTTCACGCGCTGCGGCTCGAACCGTACCTGCTGGCCACCGCTCGCCGCCACCCCGATCTGTCAGCCCGGCTGGCTGAGCTGGTTCAGCACACGGCCGCCCGGCGCATCGCACTCGTGCACGGCGACGTCAGCCCGAAGAACATCCTGGTCGGCCCGAAGGGCCCGGTGCTGCTCGACGCCGAGTGCGCGTGGTTCGGCGACCCGGCATTCGACATCGCCTTCTGCCTCAACCACCTGCTGCTCAAACGCCTGGCCCGCCCGGATCGGGCGCAACAACTGCACGCCTCGTTCATCGCGTTCGTCGAGGCCTACTTCGCGTCCGTCTCGTTCGAGCCGCATGAGGACCTCGAAGCGCGTGCCGCGCAACTGTTGCCCGCCTTGTTGCTCGCACGCGTCGACGGAAAGTCGCCGGTCGAGTACCTCATGCAGGAGTCCGAGCGACAAAGCGTGCGTGCCTTGGCCATCCCGCTGATCGTGAAGCCGCCCTCGTCCTTGCGACAGATCGCTTCGCACTGGTTCACTTAAACGGAGACTCCACATGAACTTCATTCGAGACGCTTGGTACTGCGCGGGCTTCAGCAACGAGCTGAAGGCCAGCGCATTGAAGCCGATCACCATCCTCGGCGAGCCGGTCGTGCTCTATCGGCAGGCCGGGGGCACCGCGGCCGCGCTGGCGGATCGCTGCCCGCATCGTTTTGCGCCGCTGTCCTTGGGCAAGGTGTGCGAAGGCGAGCTGCAATGCGCCTACCACGGCCTGCGCTTCGACGCCGCAGGTCTTTGCACGCACAACCCGCATGGCGATGGCAGCATTCCGAAGGCTGCCATGGTGCGCTCGTACCCGCTGCTCGAACGGCACGGCGCGCTGTGGATCTGGACGGGCGACGCCGCGCAGGCCGACCCCGCCAAGCTCCCTGATTTCGGTGACACCGACGAGCGCGACGGCTGGAGCCGCTTCGAGGGATACCTGCACGTCAAGGCGAACTACCAGCTCATGATCGACAACCTGCTCGATCTCAGCCACGTGCCATTCCTGCACCCCTTCCTCGCCGGCGGCGCGCCGCCCCCGCCCGAGTTCCGACCCGACATCCGGATGGAGCAACGCGGCGACACGGTGGTCGCAGTCAATGAGTTCCATTCGATGCCGAACACACCGCTGTACCAGATGCTCTGGGAGCGCGGCGCACCGCCGGCGCTGACCGACATGCGCGCGAACATGCGCTGGGATCCGCCGTCGATGCTGCTGCTCGACACCGGCGCCACACACGTGGATCAGCCGCGCCAGGACGGGCCGTCAGCCCCGAGCTCGCACTGGCTGACGCCGGAAACCGAGACGACGACGCATTACTTCTGGGCCGCGACACGCGACCGCTACGTGGGCAACGCCGATGTCAGCGCACAGATGGCCGCCGGCTTCGCCGCGGCGTTTCACAATGAGGACGAACCGATGATCGAGGCCTGCCAGCGCAACATGGGCTCGAACGACTTGATGTCGATGAAGCCGGTGCTGCTTCCCACCGACGGCCCCGCAGTGCGCGCGCGCCGCGTCATCCAATTGAAGCTCGAAGGCCAGGCGAAGTGAGCTGTGAGCAACATTGACGAGCGCTGGCGAGACCAGATCATCTGGCGATCCCGACGCGACATGCTCGCGGCGCTGTTGCGCACCCAAACCGCGACGGCAGGAGCGCGCATGGAGTCCACAGAATTCTGTTGCCATCGGGCCAGAAGAAGAAACGGGTTAGCTCCTTGTGAGAGCTAACCCGTTGATTCGCCAAGAAGACGCAGCCGTTCGAACTGCTGAACGACCTCGAGCCGATGCTCACGCGACTGAAGCTCACCGCCATCCGCGACCAGCTCGACACGCTGCTAGATCAGGCCGGGCAGACCGAGCTGAACTTGCGAGAGGCGTTGACGATGCTGTGCGCAGCCGAGGTGGCGCGCAAGGACGAGCGGCGCATCCAGATGGACATGTCGATCGCCAAGTTCCCGTGCGTGCGCACGCTGGACAGCTTCGAGTACAACTCGCAGCCGTCGGTGGACCCCACGCAGATCCGCGAGTTGGCGACATCGCGCTGGGTGGCCA
>JBEANV010000470.1:0-2736 GCA_041165285.1 Pseudomonadota bacterium
GGCAGTCGCATCACCTGCCGCCGCTGCAAACAAGTCAGTTAAAAACAACTCGTTTGCAGCGAAGAGGTCGATTGTAGATCGAATTCTTTCAACCTGGCAAGTGATTTGGCGAAGAATTTTCAAGGGGTCTGGGCCGAGGTCGCAGACCCACCCTTGATGCGCCGAGACAGGTACGCAAGCGCCTCTTCAACCTGATCGACCAGCACCAGACAAAGATCACCAGGCGTAAGCCGATCCAGCGCAGTGTCGATGGCCAGGAACTCTCCACGGATCTCGTCGATGCGGGTCGTGCGCACGGCATTGCCGAGTCCCTCCCGCAGCAGACCGATCACCTCACCGTCTTCCCGTCCGCGCTGGCAGGCATCCTGATAGAGGATCACATCATCGAAGGAAGCCCCCAGTATCTGCGTCTGCTCGCGGATGTCCTGGTCTCGACGATCACCCGCCCCGCTGATGACCACCGAGCGCCGCTGGGCCGGCAGGGCCTCGACTGCACTGACCAGCGCCCGCATGGCATCCGGGTTGTGCCCATAGTCGGCGATCACGGTGGCACCGCGGTAGTCCATGACGTTGAAGCGCCCTGGCGCATTGTCGGAGTCGTTGACGAAGCTCGACAGCCCGCGGCGGATCGAGTCCCAGTCCAGTCCGGCACCCCACGCCGCCGCCACGGACGCCATGACGTTCTCGACCTGGAAACCGATCGAGCCATTGCGGGTGATCGGAATGTCCCGCAGCGCGATCAGCTCGCGGCGGGCGCCTTGTGCCGCGACCAGATGCTCTTGGTCTATATAGACACAGCGTTTGCCCTGGGCACGGTGGGTGGCCATCACCGGATGCTGGCGATCGGCCGCGAAGAAGATCACCTGGCCCGGACACGTTGCCGCCATCGTGACGACAATCGGATCCGCAGCATTGAGCACGGCGTAGCCGCTGGTCGCCACGTTCTGCACGATGACCCGCTTCAGCACCGCCAGATCCTCGACCGTGGTGATGTAGTTGAGGCCCAGATGGTCACCGGCGCCGATGTTGGTGACCACCGCCACCTGGCAGCGGTCGAAGCCCAGCCCTTCGCGCAGCACGCCGCCGCGGGCCGTCTCGAACACCGCTGCATCGACATCCGGGTGCATCAGCACATTGCGCGCGCTGCGCGGGCCGCTGCAGTCGCCACTGTCGATCTGGCGGCCGTTGACATAGACGCCGTCGGTGTTGGTCATGCCCACGCGCAGGCCGCTGGTGGCGAACAGGTGCGTGATGAGGCGGGCCGTCGTCGTCTTGCCGTTGGTGCCGGTGACGGCAACGATCGGGATGCGGCCGTCGTCGCCGGGGGCGTAGAGGTGGCCGATCATGGCCTCGCCGACCGGGCGGCCCTTGCCGTAGGACGGCGACAGGTGCATGCGCAGACCGGGCGCGGCATTGACTTCGACGATGCCGCCGTCCTGCTCTTCCAATGGACGCAGCACGCTTTCGCACACGACATCGACGCCGCAGATGTGGAGCCCGACCATCTGCGCCGCGGCCACGGCCCGCGCCGCCACCTCGGGATGCACGTCATCGGTCACGTCGGTCGCACTGCCGCCCGTGCTGAGGTTGGCGTTGTTGCGCAGGCTGACGCGCTGGCCCTTCTCGGGCACCGAGGTCGGCGTCAGGTGCTGCAGCGTCAGGCGCGCCACGGCGATGTCGTCGAAGCGGATCTTGGTCAGCGACGTGGCATGGCCGTCGCCACGACGCGGGTCGGCGTTGACGGCATCGACCAGCTCGCGCACGGTATGCACCCCGTCGCCGATGACGTGTGGCGGGTCGCGGCGGGCGGCGGCCACGAGCTGATGCCCGACCACCAGCATCCGGAAATCACTGCCCGGCAGGTACTTCTCGACCAGCACCTCGCCAATCTCGGCTGCCGTGGCATACGCCAGTTCCAGGTGCGCGCGGTCCACGATGTTGACCGTCACGCCCTTGCCCTGGTTGCCGTCCAGCGGCTTGAGCACCACCGGCAAGCCGATTTCGCAGGCGATCTCCCACGCATCGTCCACCGACACCGCCGGCCGGCCCAGCGGCACGGGCACGCCCGCCGCATGCAGCAGCTTCTTGGTCAAGTCCTTGTCCTGCGCGATGGACTCGGAGACCGCGCTGGTCGAATCGACCTCGGCGGCCTGGATGCGGCGCTGGCGCGAGCCCCAGCCGAACTGGACCAGACTGCCCTGGGTCAGGCGGCGGTACGGAATGCCGCGCACCACCGCGGCCGACACGATCGCGCCCGTGCTCGGGCCGAGGCGGACGTCCTCGTCGATCTCGCGCAGCCGGGCGATGGCAGCGGTCACATCGAAAGCCGTGTCGGACACGGTGGCCTGGATGAGCTGCTCGGCGAGTTCCAGCGCCAGCCGGCCCACGTCTTCCTCGCTGTACTCGACAACGACCTGGTAGACCCCGGCATCGACCGTGGCCGAGGTGCGGCTGAACGTGACCGGGCAGCCGGCCTGCGCCTGCAGTGCCAGCGTCGCGGTTTCCAGCA
This sequence comes from Pseudomonadota bacterium, assembly GCA_041165285.1. Taxonomy (GTDB): domain Bacteria; phylum Pseudomonadota; class Gammaproteobacteria; order Burkholderiales; family Burkholderiaceae_C; genus Sphaerotilus. The sequence continues at coordinate 2,510 of JBEANV010000470.1, forward strand.
CATGCGCCAGCGCGATGTCACCGCGCTGCGCACCCGCGGGCACGGCGCCGATGCCGGGAAAGCGGGCCCGCAGCCGCGCTTCAAACCCCGGCAGCAGGGCAATGGCACGCTCATGCTCGGCACACGAAACGATGGCCTCGACCGCAGTGTGGCGGCTCCAGAGGTTGGGGCCGCGCAGGGCCCGAATGCGTGAAACGTCCATCAGTGGGTCACGGTCCGGTCAAGGG
>JBEANV010000471.1:0-2864 GCA_041165285.1 Pseudomonadota bacterium
CTGCAGACGCTGCGCGAGCGGCTGGCGTCGCGCAGCGCGGCAGAACTGGCCGAGGCGATGGAGCGCGCCGGCCTGCCGTTCGCTCCGATCCGCCGGCCGGAGGACCTGCTCGACGACCCGCACCTGCTGGCCACCGGCGGGCTGGCCGACATCACCCTGCCGGATGGCGAACGCGCCGGGCAGACGGTCAAGACCACGCTGCTGCCGATCACCATGGATGGCGGGCGGCTCGGCGTGCGCCTGGACCCGCCCCGGCTGGGCGAGCACACGGCCGCGCTGCTGCAGGGCATCGGCTACGACACGGCGCAGATCGAGGCGCTGCACGAGCGGGCCGTGGTGGCCTGACCCATCAACACAAGACAAGAGGAGACAACAGCCATGACCACTTTCGATGCCCGCCGCCGCCATGCGCTGCAGCAGCTCGGCGCCCTGGGCCTGACCGGCCTGGCGGCAACGGGCGCCCGTGCCCAGGCCGACCGCCCGATCCGCTTCGTGCTGCCGGTGGCCACCGCCTCGGGCGTGGACACCATCACCCGTGCGGCGCAGGGGGCACTGTCGAAGGCCCTCGGCCACCCGATCGTGGTCGAGAACCAGCCCGGTGCGGGCGGCATTCTCGGCACGACGACGCTGGTCCGCTCAGCGCCGGACGGCTTCACGCTGAGTTTCGTCTCCAACAACCACGTCATCTACCCGAGCGTCTACAAGTCGCTGCCCTTCGACCCGATCAACGACATCACGCCGATCGCCATCGTCGGCTCGACGCCGCTGATCGTCGTGGTCAACCCGAAGGTGCCAGCGAACAACGCCCGGGAACTGGTCGCGCTGCTCAAGGCCAAGGCGGGTGACATGACCTACGCCTCGTCGGGCAACGGCACGATCCTGCACCTGGCGGCCGAGATGTTCGTGGACGAGGCCGGCGCGACCGCACGCCACATCCCGTACAAGGGCGTCGGCCCGATGCTGACCGACCTGATCGGCGGACAGGTGCAGATCGGCGTGGCGGCGCTGCCGTCGGTGCAGCAGCATCTCAAGTCCGGCGCGCTGCGGGCGATCGGCACCGGCGCGGCGCAGCGTCTGGCCGCCGCACCGGAGATCCCGACGATGGTCGAGCAGGGCATGCCCGGCTATCTGGTCGAGGGCTGGTTCGGTTTCATCGGGCCGAAGGGCTTGCTGGCGGCGGACGTGAAGCGCCTGCACGACGCAGTGGCCGTCGCGTTCGCGGCGCCCGAGGTGACCGAGGCGATGGCCAAGCAGGGCAACACCATCAGCATCAGCACGACCGAGTACGCGCAGCAGTTCTTCCGCAGCGAGATGGCCAAGTACGCCAAGCTGGTGAAGAAGGCGGGGATCGAGCTGCAGTGAGTGCCTTGACGATGGCGGTAGCGGTGGCCGAGACGATCCGGTTCGCGCCGCGGGTGCTGTTCCTGAGCGCCGACCCGGAGCGGGTGCGGGCGCAGCTCGGTGGCGTGGCGCTGGCCGAGGCGGTCGCCCGGCCGCTGCGCGACGAGGTTTCGACCGACGAGATCATCCCGCTGCCGGCGATGGTGCATTTCGACGCCGCGCTTGGCCGGTATCCGCTGACCGGCTTCACGGCGGCCGGCGAGCGCCCGATCGGCCTGGACGCGCTGCGCACGGCGGGCATCGAGGTGATCGTCGCCGGTACACGCTACGGCAAGGGCAGTTCCCGCGAACACGCCGTCGTCGCGGAACGCTCGGCCGGCGTGCGGCTGGTGATCGCGGCGAGTTTCGAGCGCATCTACCGCCAGAACGCCGACAACGTCGGGCTTTACACGTCTACCGACTTCGGTTTGATCGAGCGCATCCGGCGTGGCGAGCCGATCGCGCTGGACGAGCTGCTGGCCGGGCGGGACGCGCTGTCGGCGGCGATCGTGCGGGCGGGCGGGTTGCTGGCCTATGGACAGGCGAAGCTGGCCGAGGCGCAGCGCATGCCCGACACGCCCGCGGATGACCGGCCGCGCACGCTGTTCGAGAAGATCATCGCGCGCCACGCCCTCGCCACCCCCGACACGCCGACCGCGCCCGCCGCACCGGGGCAGGGCGGCTTCGTCCGCGCCGACCTGCGCTTCATCCACGAGTACTACACCGGCATGTGCGCGCACCTGCTGGACGAACGCTTCGGCGCTTCGCTGGCGCTGCACGAGCCGGCCAGCATCGTCTGCTTCGAGTACCACCTGTCCTATGTCCACCGCAGCCCGGTGCATGTCGCGCAAGGGCTGGTGGGCGACGTGCTCGGCCTGTCGCGGGCGCACCGGGCCTTTGCTGCACGCCACGGGCTGAAGGACCACGGCTACCTTCAGGCGCTGGAAGCGGGTGATCCCGGCAACACCGGCTCGCAGGGCATCTCGCATGCGATGGTCGCCGAGCAGTACGCGCTCCCCGGTCAGATCCTCGTCGGCACCGACTCGCACACGCCGCACAGCGGGGCGCTCGGCTGTGTTGCTTTCGGCGTGGGCACGACCGACATGGCCAACGCCTTCGTCACCGGCGCGGTGCGGCTGGTGATGCCCGAAGTGCTGCGCATCGAGGTGGACGGCGTGTTGCCTGCGGGCGTCACGGCCAAGGATCTGGTGCTGTACCTGCTGGCCGATCCGGCGATCCGGGCTGGCGCAGGGGTCGGCAAGGTGTTCGAGTTCGGCGGCGCGGCGGTGCGGGCGCTGTCCACCGACGAGCGGGCGACGCTGACCAACATGACGGCCGAACTCGGCGGCTTCACCGGGCTGGTCGAGCCGGACGCCGAAACCGTGCGCTTCGTGCGCGAGCGGCGCGGTGTGGACATCGCCATCGCGCCGTGGATGCGCAGCGACCCGGGGGCGGCATATGCCGCGGTGGTCCGGATCGACGCG
>JBEANV010000472.1:0-2887 GCA_041165285.1 Pseudomonadota bacterium
GTTCAGGGATTGGCGACGATCATAGTGGGCGGGTGCGCAAGGGGCGGGGCATTGGGGTGGATCTCTATGCAAGCGCCGACATATCGCCAGCGCCCCGATCCGGCGACAGAATCGCGCCGCCATGTCCACCGTCTCCGAGAGTTTCTCCACTGCGCTGCACCTGATCGCCCAGGCCGATGCCGCGCTGTTCTCCATCGCCGGCCTGTCGCTGCAGGTCAGCGCGGTGGCGTGTGCGCTGGGCGCGGTGGTCGGGCTCGCCCTCGGGGCGTGGCTGGCGGTGGCGACGTTTCCCGGGCACCGTGTGGTCGTCTGGGCGCTGAACACGCTGCTGGCGCTGCCGTCGGTGGTCGTGGGCCTGTCGGTGTACCTGCTGCTGTCGCGCTCCGGGCCGCTCGGGGCGCTGGGCATCCTGTTCACGCCGACGGCGATGGTGATCGCGCAGAGCATCCTCATCCTGCCGCTCATCACGGCGCTGTCTCGGCGGCTGGTGCTCGACGGGCTGCGCGAAGGCGGCGACCAGTTGCGCTCGATGGGCGCGGGGCCGTTGCTGTCGGCGCTGCTGCTGTTGCTGCACCAGCGGTTCGCGGTGCTGACCGTGCTGCTGACAGCGTTCGGGCGGGCGGTGGCCGAGGTCGGCGCGGTGATGATCGTCGGCGGCAATATCGATGGCCTGACCCGCGTCATGACCACGGCCATCGCGCTGGAGACGAGCAAGGGCGACCTGCCGCTGGCGTTGGCGCTCGGGATCGTGTTGCTGGGCGTGGTCGGGCTGCTGAACGCGGCGATCGGGCTGGTGCAGTGGCGTGCCGGGCAACCGCAGGAGGCGCTGCTGTGACGACGATGCCCGACGCCGAGGCGCTGCTGACGCTGGACAGCGCGACCGTGCGCTTCGGCGCGGTGAAGGCGCTGCACGAGGTCCGGTTGACGCTCCACCGGGGCGAGCGGCTGGCCCTGGTCGGCGCCAACGGCTCGGGGAAAACGACGCTGCTGCGGCTGCTGCACGGGCTGCTTTCCTGCGACGGGCGGCGCGAGGTTCACCCCCTGCGCGGGACGGGCCGGGTGCCGGTGGCGGCGATGCTGTTCCAGCGACCGTTCCTGCTGCACCTGTCGGTGTGGTGGAACCTGATGCTGGCGCTGTGGCTGGGCGGTGTGCCGCGTGCCGAGCGGCGCGGGCGCGGGCTGGAGGCGCTGGCGCGGGTCGGCTTGCAGGCCACGGCGGATCGCCCGGCGCGGTCGCTGTCCGGCGGTCAGCAGCAGCGGTTGGCATTGGCGCGTGCCTGGGCGCTGCAACCCGACATCCTCTTCCTCGACGAGCCGACCGCCAGCCTCGACCCTTCGGCCAAGCGCGAGGTCGAGGCGCTGATCGACGACTTCGCCCGCACCGGCATGACGCTGGTGATGTCCACGCACAACCTCGGGCAGGTCAAGCGGCTGGCGACGCGGGTGGTCTACCTCGAAGCGGGGCGGCTGGTCGTCGATCGGCCGGTGGACCGCTTTTTCAATGACGCGCTGCCGACCGAGGCGGCGCAGTTCCTCAAAGGAGAATTGCCGTGGACCTGAAACGACGCAGCGCCTTCGCCGCGATGGGTGCCCTGACGATGGCGCTGGTGCTGCCGACTGCCACCGTGCAGGCACAGGACAAATCCATCGTCATGGCCTCGACCACCTCGACCGACCAGTCCGGTCTGTTCGCGCACCTGCTGCCCGCGTTCAAGCAGGCCAGCGGCATCGACATCCGCGTCGTCGCGGTCGGCACCGGACAGGCGCTGGACATGGCGCGCCGGGGCGATGCCGATGTGGTGTTTGTCCACGACCAGGTGGCCGAGGAGAAATTCGTCGCCGAGGGTTGGGGCCTCAAGCGGCAGGCCGTCATGTACAACGACTTCGTGCTGATCGGCCCGGCCGCCGACCCTGCCAGGGCCAAGGGCGGCAACATCGCCGAGGCGCTGCTCAAGGTCGCCTCCGCCAAGGCATCGTTCATCTCCCGCGGCGACAAGAGCGGCACGCACGCGGCCGAGCTGCGCCTGTGGAAGCAGGCCGGCGCCGACTTCACCAGCGCCAAGCCGGCTGGCTACAAGGAATGCGGCTGCGGCATGGGTCCGGCCTTGAACATTGCCGCCAGCTCCGGCGCCTACGTCCTGGCCGATCGGGGCACTTGGCTGGCGTTCAAGAACCGGGCCGATCTGGCGGTCCTCGTCGAAGGCGACAAGGCGCTGTTCAACCAGTACGGCGTGATGGTCGTCAATCCCGCCAAGCATCCGCACGTCAAGCAAGCCGCCGCGCAGGCGTTTGCCGACTGGGTGGTGTCGGCGGCGGGGCAGGGGGTGATCGCGTCCTACAAGATTGGCGGGGAGCAGTTGTTCTTCCCGAACGCAGGGCGCTGAAACGCCGCATCTCGTCAGTTCGTGTCAGGTTGGCACAGGAACCCGCCAGCCGTTTCAGGGTATCGCCTAGGTTCCCGAGGTCGACCGATATGCAGATGATTGCATAGACCCTCCCCGGTGTGCGCCGCGCTCGCTCGGGGTACACCCCCAACGGACGACTGCGGAGAACCCCATCATGCAGAAGAGCCTTCACATCAACCCGGACAAATGCACGGGTTGCCTGCAGTGCGAAATGGCCTGCTCCTACGAGAACTATGGCGTGTTCGCGCCGGCCAAGTCGCGCATCAAGGTCTTCGATTTCCACGAGACCGGCAAGAAAGTCCCCTACACCTGCACGCAGTGCGACGAGGCCTGGTGCCTGCACGCCTGCCCGGTCGAGGCGATCACGCTCGACAAGGTGACCGGCGCCAAGGTCGTCAACGACAGCACCTGCGTCGGCTGCAAGGTCTGCACCATCTCCTGCCCGTTCGGCACGATCAACTACGTGCAGGAAACCGGCAAGG
>JBEANV010000473.1:0-2662 GCA_041165285.1 Pseudomonadota bacterium
TGCTGCTGTCCACGGGCGACATGGGGTTCGGCGCGGCCAAGACGTTCGACCTGGAAGTCTGGGTGCCGGCGCAGGGTACGTTCCGCGAGATCAGCTCGTGCTCGAACTGCGAGGCGTTCCAGGCGCGTCGCATGCAGACGCGCTTCAAGAACGCGCAGGGCAAGAACGAATTCGTCCACACGCTGAATGGCTCGGGGCTGGCGGTGGGGCGCACGCTGGTGGCGGTGCTGGAGAACTGCCAGAACGCCGATGGCAGCATCACGGTGCCGGAAGTGCTGCGGCCGTACATGGGTGGCGTCGAGGTGTTGCGGCCCGCTTGCTGAACTTGCAGAAAGTTCGCTATACTTGCGGTCTTGCCTGAATTGACCCAGGCAGCCCCTTACAGGAAGGGTGGCAGAGTGGTCGATTGTACTTGACTCGAAATCAAGCGTACGGAAACGTACCGAGGGTTCGAATCCCTCCCCTTCCGCCAACAAGAAAACGCCCGCCACAAGCGGGCGTTTTTCTTTTTACACCATCAATACCCGAGGAAATCCACCTCGAACACCAGCGTCGCATTCGGCGGAATCACGCCGCCCGCGCCGCGCGCACCATAGCCCAGGTTCGGCGGGATCAGCAGCACGCGGGTGCCGCCGACCAGCATGCCTTGCACGCCTTCGTCCCAGCCACCAATGACCATGCCGGCGCCGAGCGCGAAGCGGAAGGGCTGGCCGCGGTCCTTGCTGGAGTCGAACTTGCGGCCGCGGCCGTTCGGAGCGCTGGCGTCATGCAGCCAGCCGGTGTAGTGAACACTGACCTGGCGGCCCGCAGTGGCGACTTCGCCGGTGCCGACGGTGGTGTCTTCGTACTGCAGGCCCGAGGGGGTAGAAATCATGTGGAAACCTTTGCAAAGGGGGGAACAACAGAAACGGCCGCGATCATGCCACCAGTTCCCGCGCCACCCACCTCGACACCGCCTCGGCCAGGAACTGACTGACATCGGCACACGAAGGTACGCCCAAGTCCAGCGCCTGCGCCGCCGCCTGCAACACCGCCAACGGCCGGCCCGCGTCGATCGCGGCAGCGCCGGTCTGCTTGGAGAGCTTCTCGCCCTGCCCGTCCAGCACGAGTGGCGTGTGCCGGTAACGCGGCATCGGCAGGCCCAGGCACTGCTGCAGCCAGATCTGGCGCGGCGTGTTGTCGGCCAGATCCTCGCCGCACACGACGTGGGTGACGCCCTGCACCGCGTCGTCCACCACCACCGCGAGCTGATAGGCCCACAGCCCGTCCGCCCGCCGCAGCACGAAGTCGCCGACCTCACGGGTCACGTTCTGGTGTCGCGGACCGCGCTGGTCGTCGAGCCAGTCGATCACCACGTCGTCACCATCGGGCGCCACGGTCAACAGCCGCACGGCGCGTGCCTCGGCCCACGGCACGGGGTGTGCGCCAGCGGGGCGGCAGGTGCCGGGATAGACGAGTTCACCGTGGCGGGTGCGGTCGTGGCCAGCGGCGGCCTGCGCCAGCGCGATCTCGCGCCGCGTGCAGCGGCAGCCGTAGGCCAGCCCCACGGCCTGCAAGCGGCCCAGCGCACCGGCGTACAGATGACCGCGGCGCGACTGCCACACCGGCGCCTCGTCCGGGTGCAGCCCGCAGGCGGCGAGCTGGCGCAGGATCTCGGCATCCGCGCCGGGCACACAGCGTGGCGTGTCCACGTCCTCGATGCGCACCAGCCAGCGCCCGCCGTGCGCCCGCGCATCCAGCCACGAGGCCAGCGCGGCAACCACCGAGCCCGCGTGCAGCGGCCCGGTCGGCGACGGGGCGAAGCGGCCGACGTAGCCCCCCGCACCGAATGCAGGGCTCACAGGATCAGCCCGGCGTGCTGCTCCAGCAAGGCACGGCGGGTGACAGGACTGTCGAGCTGCTGCAGCCACCAGGCCAGCCCCCGGCCCATGCCTGCCCCGCCCCGCCAGGCATAGTGCAGCGCCATGCGCGTCGTCTCGCCCTCGGTGCGCTTGACCACCAGCCGCCCCGCCGCCACATGCGCCCGCAGCAGCGGCTCCGGCAGCCGGCCACAGCCCAGACCCCGGATCTGCGCCTCCAGCTTGGCCAGCAGCGAGGGCACGGTCAGCACGTCCTGGCCGGGCTGGATGCCGTAGGTGCGGCGCTCCATGCGCTGGGCGGTGTCGGCAATGGCCACGACGCGGTGCTGCGCCACGGTCTGCCACGACAGCGGCTCGGGCAGCGCCGCCAGCGGGTGGTGCGGCGCCACAGCGAGCTGCATCTCCAGCTCGCCCAGCAACGCGCTGTGCAAGCCCTGCGGCAGGCTGGTCGGCTCGCCGATGCCAATGACCAGGTCCGCCTGCCCGCTCAGCAGCGCCTCCAGCGTGCCGGCCATCACCTCGTTGCGCAGCTTCAGCCGCGTGGGGAGCGGGCCGGCGTCGGGCGACTCGGTGCAGCGCAGCGCGTAGAACGACTCGATCAGGTCGAAGATCGCCCGCGGCGCCACGATGTTGTCCACCGCGATCGCCAGCGTCGTCTCCCAGCCGGTGGCCACGCGCTGCACGCGGTTGGCCACGGCGTCCATCTGCGCAAGCAGCCGGCGGCCTTCCTGCAGCAACTCGTCGCCGGCCGCCGTCAACTGCGCCTGGCGCGAGCTGCGGTCGAACAGCAGCACGTCGAGCGC
>JBEANV010000474.1:0-3051 GCA_041165285.1 Pseudomonadota bacterium
TGGCCTGCGCGATGATGTACTTGCCTTCCTCGATGGCCGACAGGTAGTCGATCTGCAGCGAGGCGATGCCGTCCTTGACGCGCCGGTACGGCGTTTCCAGGAAGCCGTACTCGTTGAGCCGTGCGAACAGGGCCAACGAGTTGATCAGGCCGATGTTCGGGCCTTCCGGCGTCTCGATTGGGCAGACACGGCCGTAGTGCGTCGGGTGCACGTCGCGGACTTCGAAGCCGGCGCGCTCGCGGGTCAGACCACCCGGCCCTAAGGCGGAGACGCGGCGCTTGTGCGTGATCTCCGACAGGGGGTTGGTCTGGTCCATGAACTGCGACAGCTGCGACGCACCGAAGAACTCCTTCAGGGCCGCAGAGATCGGCTTGGAGTTGATCAGGTCGTGCGGCATCAGGGCTTCGGTTTCAGCCTGACCCAGACGTTCCTTCACGGCCTTTTCGATCCGCGCCAGGCCCGAGCGGTACTGGTTTTCGGCCAGTTCGCCCACGCAACGCACGCGGCGGTTGCCCAAGTGGTCGATGTCATCGACTTCGCCGCGGCCATTGCGCAGCTCGACGAGGATCTTGACCACAGCCAGGATGTCGTCGTTGGACAGCACCATGGGGCCGGTGCCGATGTCGCGGCCCACGCGGGCGTTGAACTTCATGCGGCCCACGCGCGACAGGTCGTAGGTGTCTTCGTTGTAGAACAGGCGGCCGAACAGCGCTTGCACAGCGTCTTCGGTTGGCGGCTCGCCGGGGCGCATCATGCGGTAGATGGCCACGCGTGCTGCGAGTTCATCTGCCGTTTCGTCGGTGGCCAGCGTTTGCGAGATGTAGGCGCCTTGGTCCAGTTCATTGGTGAACAAGACGTCGATGTCGAGGATCTTGGCCGAGCGCAGCTTCTTCAACAGCGCTTCGGTCAGCTCTTCGTTGGCCTTGGCGATGATTTCACCGGTGTCCGGGTCGACCTGGTTCTTGGCCAGCACGCGACCCAGCAGGAAGTCTTCGGGCACGCTGATGTGCGTGGTGCCGGATTGTTCCAGGGCGCGGGTGTGACGGGCGGTGATCCGCTTGTCCTTTTCGACGACGACGTTACCAGCCTTGTCGGTGATGTCGTAGCGGGCCACTTCGCCCTTGACGCGGTCAGGCACGTAGGCCATCTGGGCGCCGGAATCCATGAGCTTGAACTGGTCGTTCTGGAAGAACGTCGACAGGATCTGCTCATTGTTCATCCCGATCGCCTTCAGCAGCGTCGTGACCGGCATCTTGCGGCGACGGTCCACGCGGAAGTACAGCAGGTCCTTCGGGTCGAATTCGAAGTCGAGCCACGAGCCGCGGTAGGGGATGATGCGGGCGCTGAACAACAGCTTGCCCGACGAGTGGGTCTTGCCCTTGTCGTGCTCGAAGAACACGCCAGGCGAACGGTGCAGCTGCGACACGATGACGCGCTCGGTACCGTTGATGATGAAGGAACCGTAGTCGGTCATCAGGGGCACTTCGCCCATGTAGACCTCTTGTTCCTTCACTTCCTTGACGACCTTGGACTGCGAAGTCGACGTTTCGCGGTCATAAATGATCATCTGCAGGCGTGCACGCACGGCCGACGCGAAGGTCAAACCCCGCAACTGGCACTCACGCTCATCGAACGCCGGCTTGGCGATGTTGAACTCGATGAACTTCATCTCGACGAAGCCATTGTGCGAAACAATGGGGAACGCCGACAGGAAAGCGGCCTGAAGGCCTTCGGGTTTGCGCTGTTGCGGCGGGATTTCCTTCTGAAGGAAAGCGACGTACGAGTCCTTCTGCATCGTCAGCAGGTAAGGAACGTTGAGCACGCTGCCGCGCTTGCCGAAACTCTTGCGAATCCGCTTGCGCTCGGTGTAGCTGTAGGGGGTTGCTTGCGCCATAAACTCTCCGTTTCGGACACCAAAAGGGTGCGCCGTTTCGAATTCAACCTGCCCCCTGGCCTGGGAGCATGGCTGTTGTTCGGCGACTGGCCAATCGGACCGCTTTTTGAGAAAGCCGAATCCGAGGCTTGGTGGTTGGCCACTACCAACCGCTGGCAGACAACCTCATGAGCTGAACGGATCATGTTTTGACACATGGCGTCCGTTTGTCACAAGGCTCGACCAAACCGGTTCTCCGCAGTCGGTTCAGAGAACACTCGAACCGACCATATTACCACAAAGTGGCGGGATCTTGCGTGCTGACCCGCTTGAATTGCGAAGGGAAGTAGCGTAAGGGCCGACGCAAAGGCAAAAAAAAGCCACCTCAGTGAGGTGGCCTTCTGTCGCAAGCCGCCTGCCCGGTCGAAACCAGGCGGCGAGCAGCTGACTTGACTTACTTGATTTCGGCGGTAGCGCCAGCTTCGATCAGCTTCTTCAGAGCGGCGTCAGCATCAGCCTTGGCGATGCCTTCCTTGACGTTCTTCGGAGCGCCGTCGACCAGGTCCTTGGCTTCCTTCAGACCCAGGCCGGTGATTTCACGCACGGCCTTGATGACGCCGACCTTGTTGGCGCCAGCGCCGGTCAGGACAACGTTGAACTCGGTCTTCTCTTCGACGGCAGCGGCGGCAGCACCACCACCAGCGCCGGCGGGAGCGGCCATTGCAGCGGCGGACACGCCGAACTTCTCTTCGATGGCCTTGACCAGTTCGGAGAGTTCCATCACGGACATGCTGTCCAGGGCGGTCAGGAATGCGTCTTTATCGAATGCCATTTTGGGTTCCTAAAATCGGTTGAATGTTGAATCAGTACAAAGCGGTGGCTCAGGCGGCCGGTGCTTCGGCGGCCGGAGCTTCTTCTGCGGCAGGAGCGGCGGGAGCGGCTTCGCCACCACCCTTTTGCTCGCCCAGTGCAGCCAGCACGCGTGCCAGACCCGAGATCGGCGATTGCAGCAGGCCACAGATCTGGGCCAGCAGCACTTCCTTGCTCGGGATCGAGGCCAGGGCCTTGACGCCATTGGCGTCCAGGGCCTTGCCGGCGTAAGCGCCAGCCTTGATGACCAGCTTGTCATTGCCCTTGGCAAAGTCAGCGATCACCTTGGCAGCTGCCACGGCATCTTC
>JBEANV010000475.1:0-4081 GCA_041165285.1 Pseudomonadota bacterium
CAGCAGGAAAGTGGCCGACTTCATGCGCACTTGGCGCCTGATCTACCCACATTGGCCGGAGATGCTAGTCAGCTGCGGCAGGTCATTCACAATCTGGTCCAGAATGCGCTGGACGCCGTCAACGAATTGCCAGACGGACACGTCACCATTTCGACCGAGACGGCGCGGGCGGATGACGGTGCCGCGCGTGCCATCCGCCTCAAGGTGGTGGACAATGGCCCCGGTTTCTCCGAAAAAATCCTGAAACGTGCGTTCGAACCTTACGTCACCACCAAAGCCCGCGGCACGGGCCTGGGGCTGGCCGTGGTCAAGAAGATCGTCGAGGAACACGGCGCCAAGATCCGGTTGAACAACTTGTCCGACGAAACACAAGAAACTGCCCACAGCCCGATGCGAACCGGCGCGCAGGTGTCCATCTCTTTTTCGCGGTGGGCTCGCCCACCCTCTGCCGACGTCAGTGCGTCCTGATCACCTATGGCCAATATTCTTGTCGTCGATGATGAAATGGGCATCCGTGCCCTGTTGCAAGAAATCCTGACCGACGAAGGGCACAGCGTCGAGCTGGCCGAAAACGCCGCTCAGGCCCGCATGCTGCGCGAACGCCAGCGACCCGATCTGGTGCTGCTGGACATCTGGATGCCTGACGTGGACGGCATCACGCTACTCAAGGAATGGGGCACGGGCGCGCAACTCAACATGCCCGTGATCATGATGTCCGGGCACGGCACCATCGACACCGCCGTCGAAGCCACCAAGTACGGCGCTATGGCGTTCCTGGAAAAGCCGATCACGCTGCAGAAACTGCTGCGGGCCGTCGAGCAGGGCCTGTCCAAACCGGCCCCTCGCAGCGCCGCGCCGGCCAGCGCCCCCGGTGCTGGCGAAATGACGAGCCAGGGACTCGCCCGGATCGAGCGCGTGGACTATCTGCCTGCATCGGAGACCGCTCACTACTCCACGCCGGCGCACAACTATGGCAACGGTTCAGCCATCGCGCCGAGCATCACGATGGCCAGCGGCCCCCAGGCGGAACAGATATTCCTGCTGGACCGGCCTCTGCGCGAAGCCCGCGATGCGTTCGAGAAAGCGTATTTCGAGTTCCACCTCGCCCGGGAAAACGGCAGCATGACCCGTGTGGCCGAGCGCACCGGGCTGGAACGCACCCACCTCTACCGAAAACTCAAGCAGCTCGGCGTGGACCTGACCCGCAACAAGCGTGGAGCGAGTTGAGTGCTTGAAAAATTACGGGTGAATCTCTTGCCTGTCTTCAAGATCACGTGTCATAATATCGTTCTCTTGACGGCCAAGTAGCTCAGTTGGTAGAGCAGCGGATTGAAAATCCGCGTGTCGGTGGTTCGATTCCGCCCTTGGCCACCAGAATTCTGCGATAAAATCAACGGGTTAGACGCTTCAGGCGCTAACCCGTTTTTCTTTTCCGGTCACCATATAGCCATGGTGTAGCCAAAAACCCGGAATTCCTCCACCGCGGCGACGTCACCAGCCCGGACCCTCTCGCGCACGCCCTCCAGATGGTCGAGGCTCAATTCAGCCATCACGCAGGCCACCACGATTCCGCCAGCACCTCATCCCGCACTGCCCACGGGCACACCTCGGGGAAGCAGTTCAAACCTGTCTCGGTGACGGCCTGGGCGACGGCTCGCGCCCACACCATGTCCAGCCACAGGGGTTCCTGCAGCTTCGGCGCCAGACTGGGCGACTCGCTCAGTGCATAGCTGATGTCCTTGCGCTGCGCCTTGATGGTCTTCTCCCAGCTCGCGCCGCGCCGCTCGGGCTGGTACTGCCACTTCAGCAGGTGCGCCAGCAGCACCGCCATCCGGCTCGCCATCTCGCGCTGTTCGCTCTTGCCCACGTCTTCAATCTCCCCTGCGATGTGTTCGATGTCGAGCAGGTCAAAGCGGCCCGCACGCAACAGCCGAGCCTGTTCGTTGGCCCATGCGTTCAGGTCGGTTTCGTAGGTCTGCATGCCCAATCTCCTTGTATGTCAGGCGGGCGGGCGCTCGATACGCACCACGACACCCCATGCGGTCGTGTCGGTGCCGGGTTCGACGACGGCCGGATAGGGCGCGACTTCTACGCCCATGCGCTGCCCTGCGGCCACGGTGCCAGCGGCGTCACCACGCGACAGGGCGCGGTGCAGGCGCTTCATGGTCGGGTCGGTGGTCATGGCGTTCACGCGACCAGTTCAGCCGGTGCCCGCTGCACGTTCAGCGGTGTGACCTTCAGACGCTGCTCGGCCTGCCAAGTGTCATAGGCAAGCTGTTCCGCCAGCCACACCCGAGCATCCCCGCCGCGCTCCTTGCCCAGCCACGCCTCAATGCGAAACGCCATCTCGGGTGAAATCGCCGCGTGACCGTTCAGCACCCGCGACAGGGTGACGCGGTTCACGCCGAGCTGTTGCGCAGCCTGGGTGACGTTCAGCCCCAGCGCGGGCAACACGTCATCACGCAGCGTCAGGCCAGGGTGCGGGGGGTTGAACATGCGTGCCATGTGAGGCTCCTTTGCGTCAGTGGTAGTCCTGGCAATCGACCAGTTCGGCGTTCACGCCCACAAAAGTGAACGTCAGGCGCCAGTTCCCCGACACCCACACGGACCAGTGGCCCGACAGTGAACCCTTCAACGGGTGCAGCTTCCAGCCGGGAAGGTTCATGGCCTGCGCGTCGGTCGCCACGTTCAGGCGGCGCAACATGGCCCCCAGCTTCGCGGCGTGCTCGGCTCGAATCCCGGCAGTGCTCCCCGTCTCGAAGAACAGCTTCAGCCCCTTGTGTCGGAAGCTCTGAATCATGATTGATTGTAGTCCGTGGCGTTACGCACATCAATACGCATCAACGGGCATGCACCACACGTAACGCGCCCGGTTCCTCGCTGGCGCTGGCAGGGGAATCGTGCGCTCGCCTTCCACCTTGTCGCGGATGGTCATCCCTCGCCACTGGAAGTTCACGTCCTCCCAGCGCAACGCGGCCAGCTCTTCGCGGCGGGTGCCGGTCAGCAGCAAGCATTTCAGGTACGTGGCGATGACGGGGTTCTGAATCTGCCGGACGTACCGGAACCACACGGGCAACTGCTCGCGCTGCCGCACGTTGTTCTTCGGCTTCGCCTTGCCGGCCACCTCTCGCGCTCGCTTGGTGCCCGCGGACCGGGGATGGTCTTGACGCCTGGGCGGTTGGTTCGCGCACGCCCTCCTGGCTCCACCATCTTCGGGTGGTCGGCGTGGTGGCGGTCGCTCCAGCGTGGGCGTCGGTCTTGCGGGGTCTGGCCATGCCTGGGCAATCGATGCGCCCTCATGTAGCCACCAAGTAGCCAGATTTGGGCAATTTTGATGACCACGCATCAACACCGACAAATGCCCAGAAATGCGGATTGAAAATCCGCGTGCCGGTGGTTCGATTCCGCACTTACCACCAGAATTATTCAATTAAATCAACGGGTTATACGCCTCATGCGCTACCCCGTTTTCTTTGTCAACAGCCGTTCAGAACCGTTCCCAGTCGTCGGTGCCAGTGCGCTCCGACGCCGGCTCCTGCCGCGAGGCTGATGGAGACGATGCAGGGTGCGCCGTATTCTGTGCAAAGCCGGGGCGTGTCACGTTCTGTGCACGGTCATCGCCTCGGCGCTCTGCACCGCTCCAGCCGTCGTTCGTGGCAGCTGCATGCGATATGCCCGACACAACTCCCGCGTGTCCGAGCTTGAACAGCGCAACTGCCTGCACCAGGTCGTGGGCTTGCTGCTTGAGGCCCTCAGCCGCTGCAGCCGACTCTTCGACGAGCGCGGCGTTCTGCTGCGTGACCTGGTCCATCTGCCCGACCGCCTGCCCGACCTGCTGCACCCCCAGGCTCTGCTCGGCGCTGGCCGCACTGATCTGGGCAACGATCTCGCCGACACGCTTGATGGCAGCGACCACCTCGTCAACGGTGCGCCCGGTCTGGTTGACCAGCGCGGAGCCTTGCTCGACCCGCTCGACGCTGGTGTTGATCAGGCCCTTGATTTCACGGGCCGCCGCCGCCGAACGCTGCGCCAACGAGCGCACCTCACCCGCCACCACCGCGAAGCCACGGCCCTGCTCGCC
>JBEANV010000476.1:0-3381 GCA_041165285.1 Pseudomonadota bacterium
TCCTGGCCACCGCAACGCTGGGACAGTGTGTGCAGGGCGGTGGATCGGCGGCGCTGTCGCCGCAGTGGTTCCGGCGCTGGCTGGAAGGCGAGGGTGTGCTGGCGCTGACCGAGCCGCTGCAGTCGCAGTGGCTCCAGCCGGCACGTTTGCCGGACCCGGCCTGGCGTGCGCGCCTGCTGGCCACCTTGCACCGCCCGTCTGCCAAGGCCCGCATACAGGCGCTTCAGGCCGCGCTGGGGGACGTGCAGGCCGAGCCGCTGCCCGAATCAGCGTCTCCCGGCTGGCGGATGCTCGGGGCACTCGACGCATGCCACGACCTGGCGGAGTGCAGTGACCTGCCCGACCACGCGGTCCGCACGCTCTTGGACAGCGGCGCGCTGGCGCCTGCGGCTGCTGCGGCGTTGTGCCGTGCGCTGGCGCTGCAGTCGATGGACCGAGGTGATGCGGCTGGTGCCTTCCGTGCGCTGGCCGAGGCACGGGTGGCTGACAGCGATGCGCAGTCCCGCCAGTGGCTCTCCGCGCTGCTGAAGATCCTGGCCGGTGAGGACACATCCGGTGTGGAGGCCCTGTGCGATCTGCTCGACGGCGGTTCAGACGGTGCAGCGGGCAGCGCCGAGGTGGCGCAGTGGCAGGGTCTGGCAGTGGCCGACGCCACGCCACAACCCCTGCGTCCGCTCGCGTGGGCGATGCTGGCGCGCGCGCTGCTGGACGGTGCGCTGGAAGCCCGTGCCACCGACCGCCGCCGCGACCTGCGCCGCGCCGAGGCGCTTTGGCAACGACTGGCCAGCGATCCGGACCACGCGGACGAGGCCCGGCGGCGCCTGGCCACCGAGCCGCTGCAGCATTGGCTGCCGTGGCTGGTGGACGGGCCGGGGCGCGAACACCTGTGGATCCGTCCATCGCAGGAGCAGGCCAACGGCGAGTTGCTGATCGTGTTGTCGTGCCTGGAGAGCCGCCACGGGTACGCCCAGGTGCGTGGCCTGCAGCGTGCGCTGCCCGGCCACCACCTGCTGTTTGTCAACAACCCGGAATTCAACTGGTACAGCGGGCCGGTAGCCGAGGAACTTGCCGCGCTGGTGCGGGCACGGGTGCTGCCCCATTTCGCGCCGGAGCGCGTGACCTGCTACTTCGGCAGCATGGGCGGACATGGCGCGCTGAAGCTGGCGGCGCGCTTTGGTTTCCGTGCCGTGGTGTTCAACGCGCAGACCGATCTGGGCCTCTGGGCAACCTTCCGCCCCAATGAGCGGCAGCGGCTCTGGGCGGTCGCGGCAGGCGCAGAGTTCGAGGCGCCGTCTGGTGCCGACACGCCCACGGCGTCCTTCTACCTCGCAGTCGGCAGCGACACCGCAGACCGCGAAGCGCTGACCTGCCTGATCGCATCGCTGCGCCATTGCACGCACGGGCAGTGGATCGTCGAGAAATTTGCCGATCCGCACCACGCGGGGCTGGTGCGGCGCATTGCGCGCCGCGACATTCCGGACTTCCTCGAACAGGCAGCGCAGCGGCTCGCTGCGCTGCAAGTCCTGCCGGAGGATCCGCCGGGCATGGTCGCCGTGGCCCGGCTCCAGGAGGACAGCTTCTGGGCGCAGCTGGACGCTGCATCCGCGCTGAAAGTGGAGATCGTGTGGCGCAGCGGTCGGCTGTTCATCGCCGAATCGACCCGCTGCGGCACGGTGCCGGTCTGATCCGGCGCCTCAGGCGCCCTTGGGCATCAGCAGGTGCCGGAAGCCATCGAGCCTGCGGTAGCTGCGGTTCAGGCTGTTGCCCAGCAGCGTGAGGGTCCGGCTGGAATAGAACGAGATGTGCCCGTTGCGCGGGGCGACATACCAGTCGTTCACCCATTCGCCCGGCACGTCGGCCATGTCCTTGGTGGACAGCAGGATGATGCCGTGGGCGGCGGTGTAGGAGTTCAGCTCGGCGAACAGGCGCAGCGGATCGGGCACGTGCTCGGCCACCTCGATGCAGATGACGAGATCGAAGCCGCCCTGGGCCGGTTTCACCGGATCGCCGTGGAAGGGGTCGTATTCGGTGACGTTCGCGTAGCCGGCCTCGCGCAGCAGCCGGGCGGTGTGGCCGTTGCCGCTGCCGTAGTCGAGGATGCGCACCGAACGGTTGTGGATCAGGTGCTGGACGAGCGTGCTGGTGTTCTGCGGGCGCTGGGTGGCGAAGTTCGGGTCAAACAGGGCGTATTCGCCGTTGTAGATGTGGGCCTGAAACTCCGCCGGACTCCATTCGTCGAAGGCGTCGGTGAAGCCGAATTCACATTCCGCGCAGCGGTAGTAGGCGATGGGCAGCCCCCGGACCTGGGCGCGCCTGGCGTTGTAGCCGAAGCAGTCGCGGTCGAAGTCCACGAATCCCGACAGCCGGGCACTTGCGCCGCAGCACTTGCAGGGCTGTTCGGTGGCATGGGTGACGGGCAGGGTCTCGGTGCGGGAGGCGGGTCGGTCCAGCGTGGCATCCACGGTTGGTCTCCTTGAGCGGAACTGGGGCGGAACAAAAAACGGACCCAGGCGCAAGGCCGTGGGTCCGCATGAAAACACCGGGAATGGTGTGGGGGAAATGGGTGCCGGGCGGGCGGTGCGGGTCAGTGCAGCTGCAGCGAGCCGCTGGCCTTGCCCTTGCCGGCACGTGCCGGCGGGTTGCATAGACCGCAGATGAAGTGCTTGGAAATCTCGTGCGGATGGGTGACGAAGTGGCCGCCACATTTGGAGCATTTCGTCATCGTCAGCATGCCGTTGTCGACGAACTTCACCAGGCGCCAGGCGCGGGTGACGGAGAGCAGCGGCTCCAGGTTCTGGGCCTGGGTCTGCTCCAGATAGAGCTGATACGCCTTGATCACGGTGTCGATCTCTTCGAGTTCGGCCACCTTGTTCAGGTATTCATGGGTATTGAGGAACAGCGAGGCGTGGATGTTGGGCTGCCAGGTCATGAACCAGTCGGTGGAGAAGGGCAACTGGCCCTTGCTCGGCGACTTGCCGGCGACTTCCTTGTACAAGCGCAGCAGGCGCTCGTAGGACAGGTCGGTTTCCGACTCCAGCACCTGCAGGCGTGCGCCGAGCTTGATCAGCGTGACCGCGCGTTCGATCTGCCGTGCTTCGGTCAGGATGCTCTTGCATTTCATGGTGTTCTTCCCCGGTGTGTCGTCGTGTTCTGGATCTGCGCAGGACGTGCGGTGCGACTCAGGCAGCTTCTTGATGGCGGCCGGCCATCAGGATGCTGGCGTGCAGGCGGGAGACACCGTCGTTGGCTGCGCTCTTGCCGTGGTTGGTCAGCAGGCTCCACACCAGATCATCATCGACGCGCATGCGGCACAGCAGGGTGTTGCCCGCAGCGATCTTCAGCATCTGGGCCGGCGACAGCATCTCCAGGATGGCGGCGGTC
>JBEANV010000477.1:0-3416 GCA_041165285.1 Pseudomonadota bacterium
AGCGTGCGGTTGGCGATGGTGATGTGCTTCGGGGCCTTGGCGGCGAAGTGGGTCGCGGCGAGTTCGATCATCTCGCCCGCGCCGACGAAGAGGATGCGGATCTTGCTCAGGTCTTCGAACAACTGCCCGGCCAGCCGGACGGCGGCGGCGGCCATGCTGATCGAGTGCGCACCGATCTCGGTGGCGGTGCGCACTTCCTTGGCGACCGAGAAGGAGCGCTGGAAGAGCTGGTGCAGCGTCGTGCCCAGGGTTCCGGCGGTGTCGGCCTCGCGCACGGCCTGCTTCATCTGGCCGAGGATCTGCGCCTCGCCGAGCACCATCGAGTCCAGCCCGGATGCGACGCGGAAGGCATGGCGCGCCGCTTCCTGGCGCTCCAGCACATGGGTGTGGCGCACCAGCTCGTCGGCGCTGACCTTGCCGTGGGCGGCCAGCCATTCGATGGTCGGATGCACCAGCGCACGGCTGTCGCCGGGGCCGGCGGCGATGTACAGCTCGGTGCGGTTGCAGGTGGACAGCAGGGCCGCTTCCGGTGCAGCGCGGTGCAGGCCCTCGCGCAATCCATGCAGTGCGGCCGGAATCTGCTCCAGCGTGAACGCAAAACGGCCACGCAGATCGATCGGCGCGGTGTGGTGGTTCAAGCTGAGGGCAAAGACGCTCATGGCGCGATTGTAAGATTCCGCGTTGGCCAGTGCTTTTCTTGGCGCTCCCGCATTCGCCCCGGAATGGGCGTGGATTGAAACCATGGGTCCGCTCGACGCGATCTGGCATTTGTTCAACTTCCTGCTCGCGCCGATCGGCCTCGGGCTGATCGCGGCATCGCTGTGCAAGCTGGTCTGGTGGCGCCCGCTGCGGGCTGTGCGCTGGAGCCGGCTGGCGCTGCCCGCGGCGGGTGCGGCTGTCTTGATCCAGATCATCTTCCTGGTGTGGCTCGGACGCGACGGACGCATGCTCACCTACGGCGCCCAGGTCGTCGGCACGGCGCTGGCGCTGTGGTGGACCGCGTTCGGGCCGCGTCGGCGGCGTTCCTCAACCGGGTGAAGGCACTCCGCTGCAACGCGGGTGGGCCTGCCAGGGGTCGCGGTCCTCGCCACCGAAGGTGTGCAGCAGGAAATCCCAGAACACCCGTGTGCGCGCTGGCACATGCTTGCGTGTGGGCATCGTGAGCCACAGCCCGAAGCTCATCGCGTGCCAGCCGGGCAGCACCCGCTCCAGGGTGCCCGCGCGCAGTGCGTCCTCCACCACCAGCGACATCAGCCCCGCGATGCCCAGTCCAGCCAGCGCCGAGGCGTAGAGCGTGTCCGTGTGGGCCGTCGACAGCAAGGGCCGGCGCGGCGGGTTCACGCGCACCGCGGCATGGCCGCCCTCCTGCATGAAGGTGACGTCACGCTGCACCATCGATGCTGGCGGCAGGAGCAACTGGTGCTGCTCCAGCGCCTGGGGGGTGTCGGGGCGGCCGGCGCCGTTCAGGTAGGCCGGCGCAGCGCACAGGATCACCTCGCTGCGGGCAAGCCGGCGCGCAATGAAGTCGCCCTCCGGCGCATCGCGCAGTGCCATCACGGTGATGTCGTGGCGGTCGTCCGGGCCGCTGAATTCGATGGTGGAGGTGAGCGACAACGTGACCTGCGGGTACTCGGCGTGGAAGGCGGGCAGGTGCTTGGCGAGCTGGTGCACGGCGAAGGACGCCGGCACCATCACCCGCAGATGGCCTTGCGGTGACTCCGAGATGGACTGCGCCTGCGATTCCGCTTCGTCCACATCGGCCAGGATGTGGCGCACGCGCTCCAGGTAGTGTTCGCCGACGCTGCTCAGCGCCAGGCTGCGGGTGGTGCGCTGGATGAGGCGCGCACCGAGGTGTTCTTCGAGTTCGGCGATCAGCCGGGTGACGACCGCGGGGGCCAGATCGAGGGCACGGGCGGCGCCCGCGAAACTCCCCTCGTCGATGACACGGGCAAACACCCGCATCGCGCGCAATTGATCCATGGAAACTCCCTAGACATCGTGGACCACCTGCTCCTGGATCCGCAGGGCACCCACGGCGACCAGTTCTGCCAGCAAGGTCTGGCAACTCGTGCGCGGGGGGTCGTGCAGGCCGGCCCGTACCAGGGTGCCGACCATCAGCGGGGTACCTTCGGCCCAGATCAGCAGGTCTTCGAGAGCTTGTTGACGCTCTTCCATCACATGGTATTTCAACAGAACCTTGGCGGCGTGTCGGGCGTGCTGCGCTGGATTGGCAACAAATTTCGACAGCCGTTGCCGGGCGCGCTGCAGGGCGGGGCCGACATCGGTGAAGGCGCTGCCGTGGCCGGGGATGACCGTGCGGGCGTCCAGCCGGTCGATCAGGTCGAGCACTTCGGCCACCGTGCCGAAGGCGTCGAGGCCGTCCAGCTCCGGAAACACCACGCCGAAGCCGTTGTGCCACAGGGCGTCGGCCGAGATCAGTACACCCTCCTGCGCGTCGAACAGCATCAGCGAGTCCGGGTCGTGGCCCGGTGCTGCCAGCACGTCCCACGACCGGTCGCCCACGCGCAGTACTTCGCCCGGCCGCAGCACCGCATCGTGTAGGAAACGGTCGCAGCGCTGGCCGGTGGTGCGGTAGCTCAGCAGGTCCAGATCCCAGCCGGTGACGGCGTCAGCCTGCCCCGGCGCGATCCAGATCGACGCGCCGTGGGTGGCCTGCAGCGCGGCGTTGCCGCCGCAGTGGTCGGAGTGCAGGTGGGTGTTGACGATGCGGGTGAGCGGCTCGCTGCCGAGCGCCTGCGCCACCAGCGCCACGGTCTGTGCGGCGTGGACGCTGTGGCCGGTGTCGATGACCGTGGCGCCTTCGCCGGGGGCACCGTGCAGCACGATGTTGTTGGCGGAAAGCCAGCCGCGTTCAAGCAAGGTCAGCCCATGCAGGGCTCGGTCGTCGGAGGTCATGGCCGGATTCTGTCCGACCCGGCCTCCCGGCGCTGTCCCGCAGGCTTCACCGCACGACCACTTCGCCGCGCAGCGAGTGCGGCATTGCGCTCACGATGGTCACGTCGAGCATCTGCCCGACCAGCCGCGCCGGGTTCGGGCCGCCGGGGAAGTTGACGATGCGGTTGCACTCGGTGCGGCCCATCAGCTCGTTCGGGTCGCGGCGGCTCGGGCCTTCGACCAGGATGCGCTGCACGGTGCCGACGCGGCTGGCGCTGATGCGGCGCACGTTGTCCTCGATCGTCGCTTGCAGGTGCTGCAGGCGCTTGAGCTTCACGTCGGCCGGCGTGTCGTCGTGCAGCCCGGCGGCGGGCGTGCCGGGGCGCGGGCTGAAGATGAAGCTGAAGCTCGCATCGAAGCCGATGTCCTCGATCAGCTTCATCGTGCGGGCGTGGTCGTCGTCGGTCTCGCCGGGGAAGCCGACGATGAAGTCGGTGGACAGGCTGATGTCCGGCCGCACC
>JBEANV010000478.1:0-3338 GCA_041165285.1 Pseudomonadota bacterium
TCTTCAAGCAGGCGGTGTCGGTGAGCGACCTGCTGAGCTTCTACGCCACGGTCGAGCGCATCGGCAACACGTCGGTGACGGTGCATGTCGAGGTGTATGCGGAGCGCAACCCCGCCGATCCGCAGACCGTCAAGGTGACGGAGGCGAACCTGACCTATGTCGCCATCGACCGCGAAGGCCGGCCACGGCCGATTCCGAAGTCCATCCCGTCCGCGCCGCTCACGCCGGGCGCATGAGCGGCCGATAGTCGGCGGCGATCTGCAGCGCCAGCGCCTCGCCCCAGCGTTGATAGAGCGTGGGACCGGGGTGGAAGCCGTCGCTGGCCATGAGTTCCCGCACGTCGTCGCGGCGAGCGTCGAAGGGCATCTCGAAGTAGGCGCGTGTGCCCGAATCGGCGGTCCACTGCACCAGCGCCGCGTCCAGTGCCCGCGCCGAGCGGCCCAGCACCCAGCGCAGCGGCTGCGGCAGCAGCGGGAACAGGTGCATCGGCGGTACCGCCGTGGCCACGATCTGGTGGACCCCGGCCAGCTCGCACGCGCAGGCTTCCAGCGCGTCGAGTTGCGCGGCCCAGCGGCTCGGGCTGGTCTGGCGCACCGCGTCGTTCACGCCGAGCGCGGTCACCATCACGTCAGCCGGCGGCAGTTGCCCTTGCGCGGACAGCGTGCGCAGGCCGGCGATGGCGTCCGCGGTGGTCCACCCGGTGCGGGCGACGAGTTGCCATGCCACCGGGGCCTTCAGCCGCCGTGTCAGTGCCTGACTGAGCCGACCCGCCAGCGCCTCGTCCTGCGTGGCCGCGCCCACCCCGGCACCAGACGAATCCCCGACGATCAGCACCCGCAGCCGGGGCATCGCGCCGCTGTGGCGGTCCATGCCCGCGATGCCGAGCCTCGGGCCGGGCGGTTCCGGCAGGTGCGGGGCTTCACGGCGCACCTGCCGCCCCTGCCAGAGCAGCAGCGGGGACAGGGCAACTTTGGCGGCGGCGAGCGCGGGCATTCAGGTGAACGACGAGAAATCGGGCTTGCGCTTCTGGAAGAAGGCTTGGAACGCTTCCTGCGCTTCGGGGCTGCGCAGCCGCTCGGAGAAGATTGCCGCCTCGTTGGCGATGACCTCGCGCACCTTTTCGCGCTGGTGTGCGCGCATCAGCCGCTTGGTATCGCGCACGGCGCCCGGCGGCAGCGCGTTGAAACGCTCTGCGATGCGGCGGGCGTGGTTGACGACTTCGCTCGTCGGCAGCACCGCGTTGGCAATGCCGCACTCCACCGCATCCGCCCCCGTGAACGGATCGCCCAGCAGCAGCTTCTCGGCCGCCTTGGCGTGGCCCATCAACTGCGCCACGAGCATGCTGGAGCCGTACTCGGGCACCAGGCCCAGGCTCACGAACGGCATCGCCAGCCGCGCCTCGTCGCTCACGTAGGCGAAATCGCAGTGCAGCAGCATCGTCGTGCCGATACCGATCGCCGCGCCCGTCACCGCCGCGATCACCGGCTTCTCGCACTCCAGCAGCGCCAGCATGAACTGGAACACCGGCGAGTCCAGGCCCTGCGGCGGGCGCTGCATGAAGTCCTCCAGGTCGTTGCCCGAGGTGAACACCCCCGGCTGCCCGGTGATCAGGATCGAGCGCACCGCGCCGTCCGCCCCGGCGGCCCGCAGCGCCTCGGCCATGGCGGTGTACATCACCCTGGTCAGCGCGTTCTTCTTTTCCGGGCGGGCGATTTCGATGGTGGCCACGCCGTTGAAGGTGGCGGTCTTGATGCTGGTGCTCATGGGGTCTCCTCGGGCAACTGGGGATGGTAAATGCGCCGCAACAGTCGATCACGACGGTTTGTTGCGTCTGAAACAAAAAAGCCGCCACACCAGAGCGGTGGGCGGCTGGATTCGACCGGGTGGTTTCGAGGTCGCTCAGACGCGCTCGAAGATCCCGGCCGCGCCTTGTCCGGTGCCGACGCACATCGTCAGCATGCCGTACTTCAGGTCGTGCCGGCGCAGCGCATGCACGATGGTCGCCGCCCGGATCGCGCCAGTCGCGCCCAGCGGGTGGCCGAGCGCAATGGCGCCGCCCATGCGGTTGACCTTGCTAGGATCGAGTCCGACGGTGTTGATCACGGCCAGCGCCTGCGCGGCGAACGCCTCGTTCAGCTCGATCCAGTCCATCTGGTCCAGCGTCAGCCCCGCGTTGCGCAGCGCGGCCGGGATCGCCTCGATCGGGCCGATGCCCATGATCTCCGGCGGCACGCCCCGGCTGGCGTAGCTGACGAAGCGCGCCAGCGGCTTCAGGTCGAACTGACGCACCGCCTTTTCGCTCGCCAGGATCAGCGCGCCCGCGCCGTCGCTGGTCTGCGAACTGTTACCAGCGGTGACGCTGCCCTTGGCGGCGAAGACCGTCTTGAGCTTCGCCAAGCCTTCAAGCGAAGTGTCGGCGCGCGGGCCTTCGTCGAGGCGCACGGTGCGGGTGCGGGTCGAGATTTCGCCCGTGTTCAGGTCCGGCGTGCGCTCGGTGATGTCGAACGGCGTGATCTCGTCGGTGAACTCGCCGGCGGCCTGCGCGGCCAGCGCCTTCTGGTGCGAGGCGAGCGCGAAGGCGTCCTGTGCTTCGCGGCCGACCTTCCACTGGTTCGCCACCTTCTCCGCCGTCAGGCCCATGCCGTAGGCGATGCCGACGTTCTCGTCCTTGTCGAAGATGCTCGGGTTGAAGCTCGGCGAGTTGCCGCTCATCGGCACCATGCTCATGCTCTCGGCGCCGCCCGCGATCATCACGTCGGCCTCGCCCACGCGGATGCGGTCGGCGGCCATCTGGATCGCGCTCAGGCCGGAGGCGCAGAAGCGGTTGACGGTGATGCCGCCCACCGAGTTCGGCAGCCCCGCCAGCAGCGCGCCGACCCGGGCCATGTTCAAGCCTTGCGGGCCTTCCGGCATCGCGCAGCCGATGATGGCGTCCTCGATGGCCTTCGGGTCCAGCGACGGCACCTGGGCCAGCGCGCCGCGCAGCGCGGCGACCAGCAGGTCATCGGGCCGGGTGTTGCGGAAGAAGCCGCGGTGCGAACGGCCGATCGGGGTGCGGCTGGCGGCGACGATGTAGGCGTCTTGCAGTTGTTTGCTCATGGAATGTGCTCCGTTGGCGTCGTCGGCCGGGTCAGTTGCGCACCGGCTTGCCGGTCTGCAGCATGCCCATGATGCGTTCCTGGGACTTGGGGTGTTCGAGCAGGGCGCAGAAGTGCTTGCGTTCCAGCGCCATCAGGTACTCCTCGGTGACGAGCGTGCCCGCGTCCACCTCGCCGCCGCAGACCACGTCGGCGATCCGGCTGGCGATGTGGAAATCGTGGGCGCTGATGAAACCGCCG
>JBEANV010000479.1:0-3434 GCA_041165285.1 Pseudomonadota bacterium
AGCTGTTGGCCGACGAACCCGGAGGGCCATAGTTCTTCAGCAGATCGACGTAGAACGTGATCGCGTCCTTCCAGGGCTTGGATTCGAGCTGCGGCTTCCACTTCATGTCGAACCACTGGCCACCGAAGGTATTCACCAGCGTGGACAGGAAGGCCATGTTGTCGCCCCAGCCCGGCTTGCCGCGCAGGCAGATGCCGTACACGCCGTTCTTCGGGTCATGGATCTTGGAGGCGAGCGTCTTGATGTCGGCCCAGGTCGGGTTGGCCGCGACGGTGATGCCGGCCTTGTCGGCCAGATCCTTGCGGTACATCAGCATCGAGCTTTCGCCGTAGAACGGGGCGGCGTACATCTTGCCGCCGACCGACAGGCCGTTGCGCATGGCCGGCAGGATGTCGTCGGCGTCATAGGCGGCGTCGGTCTTGAGTTCCTGCAGCCAGCCCTTCTTGCCCCAGATCGGGGTTTCGTACATGCCGATGGTCATCACGTCGAACTGGCCGCCCTTGGTGGCGATGTCCGTCGTCACGCGCTGGCGCAGCACGCCTTCTTCCAGCGTGACCCACTTGACCTTGATGTCCGGGTTGGCGGTCTCGAAATGCTTGGTCAGCTTCTGCATTTCGATCATGTGACCGTTGTTGACGGTGGCGACCACGAGTTCGGTCGCGGCCTGGCTCATGCCGGCTGCGAGACCGAATGCCAGGGCCAGGGATGCTTTGAGCGTCAGCTTCATGGGGTGTCTCCTCTTGGGGGTGGAACAAGGAACCAGTCGACAGGCACAACGATAGGCGCGGTGTGGTGCGGCCCTCGATACTGGTGCCGCGGCTTCATGTACTGCGTTGCATTAGGTTCTTGGTGTTTTCCATGATCACTGACAGGAAAGTACAGGCTTGTACTTTTTTGCAGAGATTCTGCGCAACACAGGATCTATATGGAGCGACCAGCGCGCGGGCTTGATGGCGTTTTCCGATCACTTTGCACCTCGATTTACTGTATAAACAAACAGTATTCAGAGTTGAAACCAATCGGAACCATGCCTGACATCCCCGCGCTCCACCTGCCTGCCCTGCCGCCCGGCGTGGCCGCTGCGCTCTGGCGCGGCCACGCGCTGGGTGGCGGTGACACGCGCACCGTGCCCAGCGGCCACGCGGCGCTGGACGCTGCGCTGCCCGGCGGAGGCTGGCCCTGCCAGGCGTTGACGGAGATCCTGTCCCCACAACCGGCGCTGTGTGAATGGCGCCTGCTCGGGCCGGGACTGCGGGCGCTGGCGGAGCGGGCCGGGCCGGTGGTGCTGGTCGGGCCGCCGCGCGATCCGCACCTGCCGGGGCTGCTGCAGGCCGGTTTGCGCACACGGGATCTGGTCTGGATCGATGCCCGCACCGTGGTCGAGCGGCTGTGGGCGGCCGAGCAGGTGCTCCAGTCGCGGCCGGACAGCGGCGCGCTGCTGGTCTGGCTGCCGCAGGCGCGGGCCGTGGCGCTGCGCCGGCTGCAGGTGCGGGCGCAGACCTGCGCGTGCCCGGTCTTCCTGTTCCGCCCTGCCAGTGCCGCGCACGAAGCCTCGCCCGCGCCGCTGCGCGTGGCCGTGCTGCCGGCGGCGGACTGGCAGTTGCGTGTGCGCCTGCTCAAACGCCGCGGGCCGGCGCTGGACGGCGTGCTCGACCTGCCCGCCGTGCCGGCCGGGCTGGCGCGGGTGCTCACGCCACGCCTGCTGCGGGCTGGTGCCTTGCCACTGGAGGGGAAATCCCATGCCGACACTCTGGTACGCCCTGCGGTGCCTGGACACCGATCGGCTCCCTGGCCCGTCCACCACTGACCACACCCACGCGGTCATTGCCTGGGCGCTGCAGTTCACGCCCCGGGTGACACGGCTGGAGGAGGCGGTGGCGATGGAGGTGGCCGCCAGCGCGCGGCTGTTCGGTGGGGCAGCCGCGCTGCAGGCACGTCTGGTGCGCGGGGCGGAGGCGTTCGGTGCCATCGGCACCCTGGGCCGGGCGCCCACCAGCCTGGCCGCACTCGCACTGGCCCGTGCCGGTCGGCCACCCGGCCATGGGGATAGCGAAAGCGAGGACGTGCCACTGCCGGACCTGATCGACCCGCTGCCACTGCACACCCTGAGCGCCGCCGCCGAACACGCTGCCACGCTCGGCCGCCTGGGCTGCCGGCGGCTGGGCGACGTGCGCCGGCTGCCGCGTGGCGGACTGAACCGGCGCTTCGGCCCGGGGCTGGGCCTGGCGCTCGACCGGGCCTATGGCGTCGCCACCGAAGGCCATGACTGGGTGCCCACCGCCGACCACTTCGAGGTGAAACGGTCGCTGGAAGGCCGGGTGGACACCGCCGCTGCGCTGCTGGCCGAGGCCGCGCCGCTGCTCGCCCAGCTCGATGCCTGGCTCGCCGCGCGCCAGGCTGGCGTGTGCGCCCTGACGCTGCACTGGCACCACGACGCGCTGCGCGCCCGCACGGTCGCCGCAGGCGACGCGCTGCAACTGCGCACGGGCGCCGCCACCCGCGACCTCGTCCACCTCGGCCGCCTGCTCGGCGAACACCTGCAACAGATCACGCTGGCCGCGCCCGTGGATGCGCTCACGCTGCGCGCCGACGAGGTCGTGCCGCTGGTCGATGCCAGTGCCCCGCTGCTGCCCGAGCCCGGTGGCGCGGCGTCGGTCTCGCTCGGGCAGGCGCTGGAGTGCATCGCCGCACGGTTCGGGCCGGAGCGGGTCTGCCGGCCGGTTCTGCACGAGGACCACCGCCTCGAAGGCATGCAGCACTGGCAGCCCGGCACGACCCTGGCGCCGCACCGCCCGTCGGTCGCCGGGCCCCGCACGACACCCATTCCGCAGCCAACCTGGGTACTGGCCGAGCCGGTGCGGCTGGCCGTGCGCGACCACCGGCCGTGTTACCAGGGGCCGCTGCAGTTGCTGATCGGCCCGCACCGGGTCGAGGCCGGCTGGTGGCACGGCCCGACCGCCCTGCCCCGTGTCCAGCGCGACTACTGGGTCGCGTTCAGCGCACAGGCCGGCGTGCTCTGGATCTACCAGGAGCGGCCCACCGAGCGGACCCTCGGCACCGAACCGGGCTGGTTCCTGCAGGGCCACTTCGCATGAATCCAGGCATGAACCCGACCCTGCCCGCCTACGCCGAGCTGCACTGCTTGAGCAACTTCTCGTTCCTGCGCGGCGCCAGCCACCCCGAGGAACTGGTCGCCCGCGCGCAGGCGCTGGGCTACGCGGCGCTCGCGCTGACCGACGACGCCTCGCTGGCCGGCATCGTGCGGGCCCACGTCGCCGCCAAGGCCTGCGGGCTGCCGCTGCTGGTAGGGGCACAGTTCCAGGTCGATGCCGAGGGCGAGGACGGCTGCGCCTGCACGCTGGTCGTGCTCGCCTGCCACCTCGACGGCTACGGCAACCTCTGTCAGTTCATCACCCGGCTGCGCACCGACACCC
>JBEANV010000480.1:0-7622 GCA_041165285.1 Pseudomonadota bacterium
CCGGGGTCGATGAACTACGCCAGCCCCGGCATCGGCACCTCGCCGCATGTGGTCATGGCGCGGCTGCTGAATGCGGCCGGGGTGACGATGACGCATGTGCCGTACAAGGAATCCTTCCTCCCCGACGTGATCGCCAACCGCATCGACGTGGCCTTCGACGCCAGCACGACCACCATCGGCAACCTGAAGGGGGGCAAGGTCCGCGCACTCGGCATTTCGAGCGCCTCGCGGGTGGAGGCCCTGAAGGACGTGGCGCCGATCGCCGACACCTTCCCCGGTTTTGCCGGTGAATCCTGGCACGGCATCTTCGCGCCCAAGGGCACGCCGGACGACATCGTGGCGGCCGTCGTCGAGCATTCGCAGCGCATCGTCGAGGCGCAGGACTTCCGGGCCACCCTGACCGGTTACGGTCTGGTGCCGATCGGCGGCCCGTCGGCCACGTTCCGGCAGTTCCTCGTGGACGACGCGCGGGCCTGGGCCCAGGTGGTGAAGACCAACAACATCACCGTCGAATGATCCGGCGCACCTTGCTGACGGCCCTGCTGGCCGCAGCCACATGGCCTGCCTGTGGCCAGGGGACGGTCCCATCGAGGCCGCTCTGCACCGCGTCGTGCCCGCGCCGCCGGGTGGATTGACCGACACGGTGGGTCGCCTGCTTGCCGAGGCCATGCAAGCCGATCTTGGTCAACCTCGATCGACAGTGCGCATGGCGTCCCGGCCTGCCGCTGACCTCTCCAATCGAAAGAACCCCATGCCCTTCCCCCCCATCCACCGCGTGGTCACCGGACACGCTGCCGACGGCAAGGCGATCGTCACGAGCGACGGCCCGCTGCCCCATGTGGCCGAGATCCAGGCGATTCCCGGCACGGTCTTTCACGAGGTGTGGGCCACCACGGGTGCCCCAGCCCCAGTGGACAACGGCGCCGACCCGACGCTGGAGCCGCTGTGCCTGCCGCCACCCACGCTGGGCACGCGCATCCGTTTCGTGGACATTCCACCCGACACCGCCGACTACCTGGCGCACGGCAGTGCGCGCATGCACGACGCGTTCGCGCAGATCGGCGACACGAAGGCTTCGACCGTCCAGGCCGATTCGCCGCATCCGCTGATGCACCGCACCGAATCGATCGACTACGGCATCGTCATCGACGGCGAGATGACGCTCGTGCTCGACGATTCCGAGGTGCTGCTGAAGATCGGCAGCGTGGTCGTGCAGCGCGGCACCAACCACGCCTGGGCGAACCGCTCGGGTCGGCCGTGCCGGATGCTGTTCGTGCTGGTCGATGGCGCATTCGATCCGTCGATCGCCAACGCGCTCGCCAGCCGTTGACGCCCCATGTCACTGTTCGATCTGCCGGGTCGCACCTGATCACTGGAGAGAACGATGAAACTGGCCACCTTGAAGGATGGATCGCTCGACGGCACGCTGGTGCTGGTCTCGCGTGACCTGCAACGCGCGGTCGCCGTGCCGCAGATCGCCACCAGCCTGCTCGACGCATTGCAGCGCTGGGACACGGTCAGCGGCCCGCTGGCGGCCTGCGCGCAGGCGCTCGACGCCGGTCAGGTCGGAGGAGCCTTCGCCTTTGACCCGCAGGCGTGTGCCGCGCCGTTGCCCCGCAGCCCGCAGTGGCTGGACGGCTCCGCGTTCCTGAACCACGGGCGCTTGATGGAGAAGGCGTTCAACGCGCCGCCCATCCCGGACTTCGACACCGTGCCCGTGATGTACCAGGGGGCCAGCGACGATTTCCTGGGGCCGCACGACGACGTGCCCATGCCCAGCGAGGCGGACGGCATCGACTTCGAAGGCGAGTTCGGTGTGGTCTGCGGCCCGGTGCCGATGGGCGTGTCGCCCGATGCGGCGCTCCAGCACGTTCGCCTGGTCGTGCAGATCAACGACTGGAGCCTGCGCGCGCTGGGTCCGCATGAAATGAAGACCGGCTTCGGCTTCCTGCAGGCCAAGCCATCGACCGCCTTCGCGCCGGTGGCCGTCACGCCGGACGAGCTGGGCGAGGGCTGGCGCGACGGGCGGGTGCAGATGCGGCTGCACCTGCACTGGAATGGCGAGCGGTTCGGCGAGCCACATGGCGGCGAGATGAACTTCCACTTCGGCCAGCTCATGGCCCATGCCGCGCGCACGCGTCGGCTCACGGCAGGCACCATCGTCGGCTCGGGCACGGTCTCGAATGTGGACAGGGGGGCCGGTTCGGCCTGTGTCGCCGAACGGCGGGTGATCGAGAAGATCGACCTGGGCGAAATCCGCACCGGCTTCATGCGGTTTGGCGACCGCGTGCGGATGCAAGCCCGGTTCATCGACGGCCGCGCGGGTCCGTTTGGCGTGATCGATCAGCAGGTGGTGAGGGCGGCGACGGGCGTGGCGACATGACGCGCGTCCTCGTCACGGGTGCGGGAGGATTCATCGGCCGTGTCCTGGTGCGGCGGTTGCTGCAGGAGGGTCTGGGCGGTCGGAAGGTGGACCAGGTCATCGCTGCCGATCTGGCCCTGGCCGGTCTGCCCACTGATCCGCGCGTGCAGCCGGTGCCAGGGTCGATCGCCGAGGCTGCCGTGCTGGCGCGCGCACTGGCCGCGCCGGTGGATGCCGTGTTCCACCTGGCCAGCGTGCCGGGCGGGGCCGCGGAGAGCGATCCGGACCTGGGTCGGCGCGTGAACCTGGAGGCCACCTGGCATCTGCTGGACCTGCTCCGGGCACAGGGCACGGCCCCGAGGCTCGTGTTTGCCAGCACCATTGCCGTGTACGGCGAAGCCTTGCCGGTGGTGGTCGATGAGTCCAGCCCGGCCGCCCCCGCACTGAGCTACGGCGCGCACAAGCTCGCCAGCGAAATCCTGATCGCCGATGCCGCCCGGCGTGGCTGGGTACAGGCGTGCTCCTTGCGGTTGCCCGGCGTGGTGGCGCGGCCTGGCGACGGGGCGGGCCTCATCTCGGCCTTCATGAGCCAACTGTTCTGGCGGCTGAGGGCGGGCGAGCCGATCGTGCTGCCCGTGGGTGCCGAAGGCGCGGCCTGGTGGATTTCGGTGGCGGCCTGCGTTGACAACCTGCTGCATGGCGCGTGCATCGACACGCAGACACTGGGTGCCCGCCGGATGGTCCAGATGCCCGCCCTGCACCTCACGATGGCCGAGGTCGTCCAGGCGCTGGCGCGGACCTATGGCGCCGATCGGTGCGCGTTGGTGCGCCATGAACCGCAGCCAGCGGTGCAGCGGTTGTTTGCATCCTTTCCCCCGCTGCGCACGCCCGTTGCGGAGGCGCTGGGCTTCCACCATGACGGCAGTGCGGACCAGCTTGCGCTGCGCGCCACCGACGACTGAACTCGGGTTTTCACCTGCAAGGTAGATCTTGCAACTGGTTGATATACCAACCATCATGGGCACTGAAACGATCGCTGCAAACCACCGCACGCCCAAGTTCCACGGAGACAGCCCATGATGCATGTGAACCGCAGAGCCGCACTGACCGCCACGGCGATTTGTCTGGCGGCCAGTGCCTTCGGCGCCCATGCCCAGACCGTCAAGGTCGGGATCGTCGGACCCTTTTCAGGCCCGTTCGCCCACTACGGCACGTTGTTCAAGAACGGTGCCGAGGCCTACATCGCCTCGCAGGGCGGCAAGCTCGCGGGCAAGGATGTCGAGCTGATCTACCGCGACACCGGCGGCCCCAACCCTGGCCAGACCAAGACGCTGGTGCAGGAGCTGATCGTCAAGGACAAGGTGGACTACCTCGGTGGCTTCGTCTTCACGCCGAATGCCTTCGCCGTTGCCCCGCTGATCCAGCAGAGCCAGACGCCCACGGTGATCTTCAACGCCGCCACCTCGGCCATCACCGACAAGAGCGAATTCTTCATCCGCACCAGCTACACGCTGTGGCAGGTGACGGTGCCCATGGCGCAGTGGGCGGTGAAGAACGGCATCAAGAAGGTGGTCACCGCCGTCACCGACTACGGCCCCGGCATCGACGCCGAGACCGCCTTCCGGAGCGAGTTCGGAAAGCAGGGCGGCACGGTGGTCGAGTCGATCCGCATGCCGATCTCGACCACGGACTTCGCGCCCTTCGTGCAGCGCATCAAGGCCAGTGGCGCGCAGGCGGTCTACACCTTCCTGCCGGGTGGCCCGCCGAACCTGGGCTTCGTGAAGGCGTACAACGAAAATGGCGTGGCCAAGGCCGGCATCCAGTTTCTGGGCACCGCCGAGACCGACGAGTTCGACCTGCAGAAATTCGGTGACGCGGCGCTGGGCCTGACCACCGCGTTCCATTACTCGGCCGCGCACGACACGCCAGCGAACAAGACATTCGTCGAAGCCCTGAAGAAGAAGGATCCGAACGCCATCGCCAACTACGCTTCGGTGGGCGCCTGGGACGGCATGTACGTGATCCACAAGATGATCGAGGCCACCGGCGGTCGCAAGGATGGCCTGAAGGCGATTGCCGCAGCGCGCTCGCTCCAGTGGGAGAGTCCGCGCGGCCCGGTGCGCATTGATCCAAAGACGCGCCACATTGTGCAGAGCGTCTACCTGCGCAAAGTCGAAAAGGCCGGTGAATGGCTGGTCAACAAGGAAGTGCTGAACTTCGGCCCGCAGATCGACCACGGCCTGGACAAGTGAGCGACACGCCACCGCACTGAAACGATCAGAGCCGAACCGATGGCCATGCAACTGCTTGCGAACATCCTGGTTGACGGGCTGGCCTACGGGATGGTGCTGTTCATCATCGCTGCGGGCCTGTCGGTGACGCTGGGTCTGATGCGTTTCGTGAACCTGAGCCACGGCGCCTTCGCGGCGATCGGCGGCTATCTGGCCGCGTGGCTGACACGTGAAGCGCAGTGGAGCTTCTGGCTTGCGTTGCCGCTGGCCGTCGTGGCCACTGGGGCCCTGGGTGCCCTGCTCGAAGCACTGGTGCTGCGCCACTTGTACCGCCGCAGCGAACTCGATCAAGTGCTGTTCACCATCGGCCTGACTTTTTTCCTGATCGCGACGACGAACGCGCTCGCCGGCCCGCAAGTGCAACTGATCGTGCTGCCGCCGCTGCTGGCGCAATCGGTGGACCTCGGCTTTCGCACGCTGCCGGCGCAGCGCCTGTTTGTCATCGGTGTGGGCCTGCTGGTGGCGGTGCTGGCCGCCCTCGCCATCACCCGCACGCGGTTCGGTGTCTGGTTGCGCGCGGCGGTGGACCATGCCGACACGGCGGCCACGCTGGGCGTGCCAGTGCGCACGGTGCAGTGCGTCTGCTTCGCGATCGGCACGGCGCTGGCGGGCCTGGGCGGTGTGCTGGGCGCCGAGCTGATGCCGCTGGAGCCGTACTACCCGCTCAAGTACCTGGTGCTGGTGCTCGTGGTGGTGGCGGTGGGCGGCATGGGCAGCCTGCTCGGTTCGCTGGTCGCTGGTGTCGCACTGGGCACCGTCGAGACGGCCAGCAAGTACCTGGCTTCGGATTGGGGCAGCCTGTTCTTCTTCCTGGCCATGGCCGTGCTGCTGGCCTGGCGGCCTCAGGGTCTGCTGCGAAGGCGCGCGGCATGACGGGGGTCGGTGCCACGACCGCACCGCCTTGCCCGCCGCCCTGGCGCCTGCCGGCCGTCGTGCTGGTGGTCGGTGCCGCCGCCTGGTGGCTGATGCCCGACCAACTCGGCCTGCTGACGCGCATCGCCTTCATGGCCTTGCTGGTGCTGTCGCTGGACCTGGTGGTGGGCATTGCCGGCCTGGCCACGCTCGGGCACACGGCGCTGTTCGGCATCGGCGCCTATGCCGCCGGCATCTTCGCGCTGCGGGTCCATCCCGACCCCCTGCTCGGCCTGTTGACAGGCACGGCGGCCGGTGCCTTGCTGGCCGTCGCCAGCGGCGCTTTCCTGTTGCGCTACAGCGGCTTCACCTTCCTGATGCTGACCATTGCCGTCGCGCAGATCCTG
Organism: Pseudomonadota bacterium; assembly: GCA_041165285.1. Classification (GTDB taxonomy): domain Bacteria; phylum Pseudomonadota; class Gammaproteobacteria; order Burkholderiales; family Burkholderiaceae_C; genus Sphaerotilus. The sequence goes on from JBEANV010000480.1 coordinate 5,913, forward strand.
GCCAGCCTGGCGCAGAAGGCGCGCGACTGGACCGGTGGCGACGATGGCCTGTCAGGCTTCACGGTGGCGCCGCTGTTCGGCCGCTTCGCGTTCGACCTGGAAGGGCGCACTGCCGCGCTGTACGCGATCGGTGTGCTGGTGCTCGGCCTGTACGCCGCACGCCGGGTCGTGGATTCGCCCTTCGGCCTGGCCGTGCGCGGCATCCACGAAAACCGGGTCCGCATGGCGGCGCTGGGCACGCCGGTCATGCCGCGGTTGCTGGCGATGTACACGCTGGCCGGCGCACTGGCGGGCGCCGCAGGGGCCGTCTCTGCGCAGACCAGCGCCATCGTCGGCCTGGACAGCCTCTCCTTTGCCGTCTCGGCCGAAGCGCTGGTGATGCTGATCCTGGGTGGTGCGGGGCGGCTGCACGGGGCCTTGATCGGTGCGGCGCTGTTCACCGTGCTCCACCATACCGCCGCGTCGATCAACCCGTACCACTGGCTGTTCGTCGTCGGTGCGGCCCTGATGCTGGTGGTGCTGGTGCGGAAGTCGCCATGACCGCCGTGCTCGAAACCCGCACGCTCGACAAGCGCTTCGGTGGCCTGCACGTCACCAAGGCCGTGACCTTGCAGGTGCAGGCGGGGGAACGTGTCGCCCTCATCGGCCCCAACGGTGCAGGCAAGACGACACTGGTCAACCTCATCAGCGGGGTGCTCGTGCCCAGCGGGGGGGAGATCCTGCTTGCGGGCAGGAACGTCACCCGTTGCACGCAGGCGCAGCGTGTCCGGGCCGGACTGGCGCGCACGTTCCAGATCACCACGCTGGCACCACACCTGCCTGTACAGCGACAGGTGGAACTGGCGTTGTTCGAACGGGAGGGGCTCACCGGCCGGGCCTGGCGCAGCATCGACGGCTACCCCGCGCTGGCAGAGGAGGCGCAGGCCCTGCTGCGTGTCTTCGGCCTGGGCGATCGGGCGGGCCTGGCCACCGAGCGGCTGGCCTATGGCGAACAACGCCTGGTCGAAATGGCGCTGGCTCTGGCACTGCGACCGCGCGTGCTGCTGCTCGATGAGCCGATGGCCGGCGTACCGCAGGGCGACGCCGAGGGGCTGCTGGCGGCGCTGGACACGCTGCCCCGCGATCTGGCCGTGCTGATCATCGAGCACGACATGGACCTGGTGTTCCGCTTCGCGCGCCGCATCGTCGTGCTGGTCGATGGCGCCGTGCTGGCCGACGGGACACCCGAGCACATCCGCCACCACCCCGCCGTGCGCACGGCCTACCTGGGGGCTTGAGATGACCACGCCGCTGCTCCTGCTCGACAACGTGGTGGCCGGATATGGACCCCTCGCGGTGCTGCACGGGCTGAGCCTGCGGGTACAGCCCCAGGAGCGACTGGCCATCATCGGCCGCAATGGTGTCGGCAAGACGACCGCCTTGCGGTGCATCGTCGGCACCGCCGGGCTGCGCAGCGGGCGCGTGGTCTTCGACGGAGAGGATCTCTCGACCCTGAGCCCGCACCAGCGCGCCGGGCGCGGCCTGGGCTACGTGCCGCAGACGCGTGACATCTTCAAGTCGCTGACCGTCGAGGAGAACCTCATTGCCGGACTGAAGCGCCGGCCACGCAAGGCCCTTGAAGAAGCCTATGCCTTGTTCCCGCGGCTGGCCGAACGCCGTCGCCATGGTGGCGGACAGTTGTCGGGCGGTGAGCAGCAGATGCTGTCGGTG
>JBEANV010000481.1:0-2910 GCA_041165285.1 Pseudomonadota bacterium
TCGGCGAAGTCGGTGCGCAGCACGCGGCAGATGGCGTCGATGCGCGACAGCGGCATGTCGCCCTGCGCGAACATGCGCTTGACGCTCGACTCGGCCATGTCGAGCTGCACGGCCAGCGCGGCGTAGGTGATGCCGGCCGACTTGAGTTCGGCCTTCAAGACCCGGATCAGGTCGGCGGTGGTGCTCACGGCGTGTCCTCTGGCGTTGTCGGTCGATCAGGTATCGCCAAATGATACTCATCGAGGCATTGCCCGATATTTCGTTGCTTATCGTTGCACCCCGGGACGCTCTGCCCGAGCATCCATTCCGTGTTCAACGCACCAGCCGCCGAAAGGCCCCACACCATGTCCTCCGATGCTTTTTCCCCGTCTTCGTCCTCGGTCGTGCGCCGCGATACCCCCGCCTGGCGCGCCCAGGTCTGGATCTCGTTCGGTCTGGCGGTGACGCTGTGCGCCACCGGCCTGGCCTGGCTGCCGGGGCAGGATCTGGACCGTGCGTTCATGGTGATGGGCTACCTGTTCTGCCTGACTTCCGCGTTCGGCCTGTCCAAGTTCATCCGCGACAACGACAAGCGCCGCAGCGACACGCCCGGCTGGAAGTGGGTGGTGTGGGGCGGCTTCTTTCTGGCGATGGCGCTGACGGCCTGGGGCCTGTGGCGCATGGACGTGCAGCCGGTGTGGAAGGCCTACCTCGCCGTGAGCTGGCTGTTCCTGATCTCGTCGGTGTTCACGCTGGCCAAGACGCTTCGCGATGCCCACGAGGCCGACGTGCTCGAAGCGCGCCTGCAGGGCCGCCGCGAAGCCCGCGAAGAAACGTGATCCCCGAACGCAAGGCCTGACAAGGTGAACCCCGTGAAGACCCTGAACAAGCTCCTCGCCCTGGCGCTCGCTGCCAGCGTCGTGATCGCACCCACCAGGGCGCTGGCGCACCGCGACGGCTCGGAGGCCAGCGTGCTGTCCGCGCTGTCGCTGGGGGTGCCGCTGGCGGTCTCGGCGGCGCCGGCTGCGTCGGTGCTGACGGCGGGTGCGGTGCTGACCGTGGCCAGCGTGCAGGCCGCCGCTGCGGGCACGGTCTGGGTGCTGACCCAGGCGTCCACCGGCGCCAGCGTCGTGCTGACCTTGAGCGCAGCCGGCGCGGAGGCGGTCTCTGCGGCGGTGGGTACCACGGTGGTGGTGACGGCGCTGAGCACCGGCTGGCTCCTGTCGGCGGCCGGCAAGGCGCTGTGTTTCGTGCCGAACGAGATCGGCGCCTCGCTGGTCTACAACGAACGGATGACGCGATGAACACTGTCCATGCAACCGCCGCCCTGACCCTGGTCGCGGTGCTGGCAACGACACCGGCCCGCGCCGGCCAGAACTGCGTCGAGAAACCCCCGTCGATGGACCAGATCCGCCGCTCGCTCGACCTGGCCGTGAAGACGGTGCGCTGGCTCGACGACAGCGGCGCGACGCTGGTGCTCATCGCCCGCCGTGGCCAGAACCTCGACCGCTACGGCCTGCGCTACTCGCACTTCGGTTACGTCTACCGCGACGAGGCGGCCAAGGCGTGGCGTGTGGTCCACAAGCTCAACCAGTGCGGCACCGCCGAGTCGGCGCTCTACCGGCAGGGGCTGGCCGAGTTTTTCAGCGACGACCTGTTCGACTACGAGGCCGCGCTGGTGATCCCGACACCGGCCGTGCAGGCTGCGCTGCGCCCGCTGCTGCAGGACAACGAGCGCGCCGCCGTGCTGCACCACAAGCCGTACAGCATGGTCGCCTACCCGTGGTCGCAGCGTTACCAGCAAAGCAACCAGTGGGCGCTGGAAACGCTGGCCTGCGCGGTGGAGCCCGGCGCCTGCGACCGCACCCGCGCCCAGGCGTGGCTGCAGTTCAAGGGCTACCAGCCCACCACGCTCAACCTCAGCGCCGGCCAGCGCCTGGGCGCCCGCGTCGGCACCGCCAACGTCGCCTTCGACGACCATCCCAGCGCCCGGCGCTTCTCCGACCGCATCGACACCGTGACCGTCGATTCGGTGTTCGCTTTCCTGCAGCGCACCGCGCTGGCCGGTGCGCCCCAGACCGTGCGCTGATCCGGCACGGCTTGCACTACAGTGTTCCGTCGGTGCCACCCCCGGCGCGCCGCCCCTGACGAGGACTTCCCCCGATGAGTCACCCCGACCAGACCAGCCAGTTCGCGCTGCTCGGCCAGCGCCGCTTCGCGCCGTTCTTCTGGACCCAGTTCCTCGGCGCCGCCAACGACAACCTGTTCAAGTTCGCCTTCACCGTGCTGGTGACCTACCAGTTGCAGGTGGCGTGGCTGCCGCCGTCGCTGGCCGGGCTGGCGATCGGGGCGCTGTTCATCCTGCCCTTCCTGCTGTTCTCGGCCACCAGCGGCCAGCTCGCCGACAAGCTCGACAAGGCGCTGCTGATGCGCCTCGTCAAGTCGCTGGAGATCGGGATCATGGGGCTCGCGGCGTGGGCCTTTGTGCAGGACGCGGTGAACGTGCGTGTCGTGACGCTGCTGGGCTGCGTGTTCCTGATGGGTCTGCACTCGACGCTGTTCGGCCCGGTCAAGTTCGCCTACCTGCCGCAGCACCTGAGCGAGCGCGAGATCACCGGCGGCAACGGCATGGTCGAGATGGGCACCTTCGTCGCCATCCTGCTCGGCAACGTTGCGGGGGGCTTGCTGATCGGCATGGCCGAAGGGGGCGCGCGCGCGGTGGCGATCGGGTGCGTGGCGATGGCGCTGCTGGGCCGCGTCGTGGTGCAACTCGTGCCGCCGACGCCGGCCACCGACCCGGCGCTGAAGATCAACCCCAACCCCTTCACCGAGACCTGGCGCAACCTGAAGCTCGCGCACGGCAACATCGTCGTCTTCCGCTCGCTGCTGGGCATCTCGTGGATGTGGTTCTTCGGCGCGGTCTTCCTGAGC
>JBEANV010000482.1:0-3025 GCA_041165285.1 Pseudomonadota bacterium
CCAGTTCAAGGTCACGAAGGTCGAGGCCGGGCAGCTCACCATGCTGGCCACGCTGATGGGTTCGGGCGTGCGGGTGGTCGGTGGCTACGTCTCCGACCGCATCGGTGGCATCAACACCTTGTCGGGCGTGCTCGTGATGGTGGCGATCACGCTGGTGCTGTGCGGGATGGCCGGCTCGTCGCTGGTGGTGACGACGCTGCTGTTCATGCTGTGTTTTGCCGCGCTTGGTGCGGGCAACGGGGCGCTGTTCCAGTTGGTGCCGCTGCGCTGGCCGCTGACGACGGCGGTGGCGGGTTCGATGATCGGTGAGGTCGGTGCGCTCGGCGGCGGTTTCCTGCCGAACGCGATGGGCCTGTCCAAGCAGCACGCAGGCACCTACCTCTGGGGCTTCGTCGCCTTTGCGGTGCTGGCGCTGGCGATGCTGCTGATGCTGCGCGTGGTGCAGATCCGCTGGACACGCACCTGGGCCGAGAAGGGTGGCCGCGCCCGCAGCACGCCGACCACGGTCGGGTCGGGCGGCTCGCGCTCCTTCAGCGCGTAGGCAGGAACAGCAGCCAGATCACCAGCAGCACGTTGAACCCGAGCGAGACCAGGCACGCCGCCTTCCACAGCAGCGCCGGGTCACGCATCGCCAGCGGTGTCGTGCCCAGCGCGTTCAGTGGCCGGGACGCGCCCCGGTCCAGCGCCAGTGCGAACTCCTCGGCCGTCTCGAACCGCTGCCTTGGATCTCGCGCCACCGCCTTCAGCACCACATGGTCGAGCCAGATCGGCACATCCGGCCGCAGCCGGGACGGCGGCGTGGGATCACGCCGGTAGCGACCGGTCTGCCACGGCTCGATCTCGCCATAGGGCAGCTTGCCGGTGAGCCACTGGTAAAGCGTGACGCCGAGCGCGAAGAGGTCGCTGCCGGCATCCGCGGGCTGGCCGTGGTCGCCTTGCCACTGCTCGGGGTTCATGTAGCTCGGAGTGCCGGCGTGCAGGCTGCGCGTGGCCGCCGGCTCGCGTCCCGACACCGCCACGCCCAGATCAAGTACACGCCACTGCCCGTCATCGCCCAAGTGCAGGTTGCCGGGCTTGATGTCGCGGTGAATCACACCAAGTCGGTGCATGCGGCCCAGAGCGCGGCAAAACGCTAGCCCTCCTTGCACCACATCGGGGAATTCCGTGCGCTGCGCGGGGTTGGCCAGCAGTTGCTCCAGCGTGTGGCCACTGTGCCAGTCGAACACGGTATAGAACGCACTGGGCTCGCGCACTTCGCGCACCCGCACGAAGCCCTGCCCTTCGCGCTCGGTCACGCGCAGGCCCAGCCACGCCTCGTGGGCCAGCATCGCCTGTTCCTCGCGGTCACTGGCGCGGGACTCGTGCAGCGTCTTGATCGCCACCAGCTCGCGGGTGGCCGTGTCGCGGGCCTGGTAGAGGCGGTGAACCCCCGTGTCGGCCACCATTGCCGTGATGGTGTAACCATCCAGCGCGTCGCCCACCTTCAGACGCAGGGGAACGGGCAATTGCCGCGCCCGCACCTGGGTGTCTTCCAGCCGCAAAGGGTCCAGGCCCATAACTTGCATTACTACTGCTGTGACGTTGTCCTGACTGCCTGCAGCCAGTGCCGCTTCCACCAGCGCCTCACTCGACGCCTGGGCCGAAGTGGTGGTGGGTGCCGTCAGCAAAGCGCGCAGCCGATCGGGTTTGAGCACCCCATGCACACCATCGCAGGTGAGCACGAAGGTGTCCCCGGTGTGCAGCTCGCCTTGCAGGTAGTCCACGCGCACCGTGAGATCAAGGCCGATCGCACGCGTGAGCTGGCTGCGGAAGTCGGGGTGATCGAGCGCATGGTCCTGGGTGAGCAGTTGCAGTTCGCCCCCGCGCAGCAGCCAGGCCCGGGTATCGCCAACGTGGGCGACGGTCCAGGTCTGGCCTTGCAGCGCGAGCGCGGTCAGCGTCGTGAGCGCTGCCCGACGGTCGTTGCCCGCACCGCTGCGGCGGCGGTTGTGGTCGGCGAGCCAGGCATTCTGGGCGCCGATGAGACGGTCAAGGACGACCGTGGTTTCCCAGGTGGGCGGTGCGGCGTGGAAGTCCTGCACCAGGCTCATCACCGTGGTCTGCGCGGCTTCGCGACCCAGCCCTCCCGCCGACACACCGTCGGCCACGGCGGCGATCAGGCCCCGGCCGGCCTCATGTGCATCGGCGCGCATGGCGGCTGCGAAATCCTCGTTGTGCTCGCGCACCCCCGTGGAACTCGTGTACCCAATGTTGACTTCGAAGCTCATTGTTCGCCATCTTGGTAACAAAAGCAGTCATTTAACCGTAATACAGTCATTTCACGCAACCTCAAGGAGTCCGCGATGAAGAAGATGAAACTCGTGATGGTCGGCAACGGCATGGCCGGTGTGCGCACGCTGGAAGAACTGCTCAAGATCGCCCCGGACCACTACGACATCACCGTGTTCGGCGCAGAACCGCACCCGAACTACAACCGCATCCTGCTCTCGCCCGTGCTGGCCGGCGAGCAGACCATCGACGAGATCATCCTCAACCCGCTGAGCTGGTACGCGGAGAATGGCATCACGCTGCACCTGGGCACCAAGGTGACAGACGTGAACCGCGCCCGCCGCACCGTCACCGCGGTCAACGCGCAGGGCGAGACGATCGAGGTCGAGTACGATCGCTTGCTGATCGCCACTGGCTCGAACCCCTTCATCCTGCCGGTGCCGGGCAAGGATCTGGACGGCGTGATCGCCTACCGCGACATCGCCGACACGAACACGATGATCGAGACGGCCAAGACGCACAAGCACGCGGTCGTGATCGGCGGCGGCCTGCTGGGGCTGGAAGCGGCCAACGGGCTGATGCTGCGCGGGATGCAGGTCACGGTGGTCCACATCTCCGGCTGGCTGATGGAGCGCCAGCTCGACGACGTGGCCGGCAAGCTGCTGCAGAAATCGCTGCAGGACCGCGGCCTGAAGTTCGAGATGGGCGCCCAGACCGCGGCGCTGATCGGCGACCAGGACGAGGGCAAGGGCGGGCG
>JBEANV010000483.1:0-2764 GCA_041165285.1 Pseudomonadota bacterium
AGGAACAGCTTGTCGCCGTTGACGGGCGACGCGAACTTGACGCCTTCCTCGCTGATCTTGCGCATCTCGCCGAGCGACCAGACCTGGAAGCCGCCCGAGTCGGTGAGGATGGGCTTGTGCCAGTGTTCGAACTTGTGCAGCCCGCCGAACTGGGCCATCACGTCGAGGCCGGGGCGCATCCAGAGGTGGAAGGTGTTGCCCAGGATGATCTGCGCGCCCATCTCCTCCAGCGAGCGCGGCATCACGCCCTTGACGGTGCCGTAGGTGCCCACGGGCATGAAGATGGGGGTTTCGACGACGCCATGATTGAGCGTCAGGCGACCGCGGCGGGCGTGGCCTTCGGTGCCTAGGAGTTGGAATTGCAGCATGGGCGGGATTGTCTCAGGCTGCCGCGGCGACCCCCGCCCGCTCGCGCTGGTAGGCCACCACATGCGCCAGCTCCAGCCGGATCCCGATCGCCTCGCCCACCGCGTGGTTGTGGTGCGAAGGCACGAGCGAGAGCACCTGCGCGCCGCTGTCCAGCGCCAGCGTGTAGAGGAACTCCGCGCCGCGGAAGGCCTTGTGGACCACGCGGGCCTGGGTCGGAGCCGCGTCGTCATGGACCACGTCGTCCGGCCGCAGCAGCACATCGACCGGGCAGCCCCGGCCGCACAGGTCGCCGTGTTCGGTGCAGCGGATCGGGTGGTCGCTGTGCGTGACGCCCAGCTCGGTGCGGACGTGGTGGTCGTCCAGCACTTCGCCCGGCAGGAAGGCGCCTTGCCCGACGAAGTCGGCGACGAAGCGGTTCGCCGGCTCGTGGTAGAGCTGGTAGGCGCTGGCCCACTGCTGAATGCGTCCCTGGTGCATCACGCCGATCTCGTCGGCGATGGCAAACGCCTCGTGCTGGTCGTGGGTGACGAGCAGGGCGGTCGTGCCCGCGGCTTTCAGCAGGCTGCGCAGCTCCGCGCCGAGGCGCTCGCGCAGCTCGATGTCGAGGCTCGAAAACGGCTCGTCCAGCAGCATCAGCCGTGGCGACGGCGCCAGTGCACGGGCGAGCGCCACCCGCTGCTGCTGGCCACCGGAGAGTTCGTGCGGGTAACGCTGCGCCGTGTGGCCGAGGCCCACGGTGTCGAGCATTTCGGCGACCCGCTTCTCGGGATGCGGATGGCCGCGCAGTCCGAAGCCGACGTTGGCGGCCACCGTCAGGTGCGGGAAGAGGGCGTGGTCCTGGAACACCATGCCGATGCGGCGCCGCTCGGGCGGCACGTGGGCGGTGGTGGAGCTGACGACCTGCCCATCCAGACGGACTTTGCCGCCGAGCACCGGCTCGAAACCCGCCACGGCCCGCAGCACGGTTGTCTTGCCGCAACCCGACGGCCCGAGCAGGCACGCGATGGTGCCTTGCGGCAAGTGCAGCGAAAGGTCTTCAACGACAGTCTTGGTGCCATAGCCGAGACGGAGCGCATCAAGGACCAGCCAGGGGGGGGAGTGTGTGGGCATGATCAAGGATGATAATCATTCTTGTTGTCCTGTTTGTTGGCTCCATGGAAAGGTGTCTTGATGTCCTTTGCTTCGCCCCGCCGCCAGCCGTGGCTGTTGTGGATTGCCGTGCTGGCCGCTGCGCTGGTGGCCGCGCCGTTGGTGTCGATCGGCACCCATGTGTTCACCGGCGGCACAGGCGACACCTGGGCGCATCTGGCGTCCACCGTGCTGGGCGACTACGTGGCGAGCACGCTGTGGCTGTGCGCCGGGGTCGGGCTGGGGGTGGCGGCGCTGGGCGTGGGGTCGGCGTGGCTGGTGACGCGCTACGAGTTCCCGGGGCGGGCGGAGTTCGAGTGGGCGCTGGTGCTGCCGCTGGCGATGCCGTCCTACGTGATCGCGTATGTCTACACCGACTTCCTGCAGTACATCGGTCCGGTGCAGACCGCCCTGCGCACTGCGTTCGGCTGGCGCAAGGCGGATTACTGGTTCCCGGACGTGCGCACGCTCGGCGGGGCGGCGTTGATGTTCGCGCTGGTGCTCTACCCGTATGTCTACATGCTGGCGCGCACGGCGTTCATCGAGCGGGCGGGCGGGATGATCGAGGTGGGCCGCTCGCTGGGGCTGTCGCCGTTCCGCGCTTTCCTGCGGCTGTCGCTGCCGATGGCGCGGCCGGCGATCGCGGGCGGCGTGGCGCTGGCGCTGATGGAAACGCTGGCGGACTACGGCACGGTGTCCTACTTCGCGGTGCAGACCTTCACGACCGGCATCTACCGCGCCTGGTTCTCGCTCGGCGACCGGGTGGCGGCGGCACAGTTGGCGCTGGTGCTGCTGGCCTTCGTGGTCGCGGTGCTGACCTTCGAGCGGGTCAGCCGAGGCGGGCGGCGGTACCACGACACCACCTTGCGCCGGCTCGGCAGCCCGCGTGCGCCGCTGACCGGCGTGAAGGCTGCTGCTGCGGTGATCGGCTGCGTGATTCCGCTGGTGGCGGGTTTTCTGCTGCCGGCCGGACTGCTGCTGCGCATGGCCTTGACCGACGGCGATGCGCAGTTCGGCGAACGCTTCTTCGTGCTGGCCCGCAACAGCGTGCTGGTGGCCGGGACCACCGCGGTGCTGGCGGTGGCGCTGGCGCTGCTGATCGGCTATGCGGCGCGGGTTCACCGGGGCCGGGTCACGCGCTGGGCACACCGGGTGGTGGGGCTGGGCTATGCGCTGCCGGGGTCGGTGATCGCGGTGGGCGTGCTGATTCCGGTGACGCGGCTCGACCACGCGCTGGCCGCGCTGATCGGCAGCCTGACCGGGCACA
>JBEANV010000484.1:0-2901 GCA_041165285.1 Pseudomonadota bacterium
GCGATCTGGCGGCAGTTGCCCCTCCTCGATCCCGATCCACCGACAGGCGAGTCCTCCGCGTGACGCATCCCCAAGACCTGCCACTGGCTGAACTCCAGTTCTACGCCACGGCACCCTATGCATGCAGCTACCTCGATGGCCGCATGGCGCGCTCGCAAGTCGCCACGCCGTCCCACCTCATCAACGCCGACACCTATTCGGAGCTGGTCGCCGCCGGCTTCCGGCGCAGCGGGCTGTTCACCTACCGGCCCTATTGCGACGGTTGCCAGGCATGCCAGCCGCTGCGGGTGCCGGTGAATGAATTCAAGTCCAACCGCAGCCAGCGCCGTGCGTGGCGGTACCACCGGACCATGCAGATCAGCGTGACCCGGCTGCGCTTCGTGTCCGAGCACTACGCGCTGTACCTCAAGTACCAGACCGCCCGGCACAGCGGCGGCGGCATGGACCAGGACTCCGTCGACCAGTACACCCAGTTTCTGCTGCAGAGCCGGGTGAACTCGCGGCTGGTGGAGTTCAGGGAGCCGGCGCAGGCGGACGGCGCGCCAGGGGCGCTCAAGATGGTGTCGATCCTCGACGTGCTCAACGACGGGCTGTCGGCCGTCTACACCTTCTATGACCCCGACGACAACGCCAGCTTTGGCACGTTCAATGTCCTGTGGCAGATCGAGCAGGCACGCACGCTGCAACTGCCCTTCGTGTACCTGGGCTACTGGATCGAGCACAGCCGGAAAATGGTCTACAAGGCCCAGTTCCGGCCGAACGAGGTGCTGACATCGGGGCAGTGGCATCGCCACGGATAAGCCACTCCCTGCCTGATCGCGGCATACACTCGGTGCATGAGTGAATCCATGCTGTGGTGGATCGGCGCTGGCGTCGTCATCGGCGCCGAGTTGCTGACAGGAACGGTCTATCTGTTGCTATTGTCGATCGGCATGGCAGCGGCAGGCTGGACTGCGCGGATGGGCGCCCCGCCCGCCAGCCAGATGCTGGTGTGCGCCGTGGTCGGCGGTCTCACGATGGTCATGCTCTGGCGGTGGCGACTGCGCAATTCCAGGGCGGGCAAGGCGTCGGCAGACTTCGGTCTGGACATTGGTCAGCCTGTCCATGTCACCCACTGGCAACACGATGGTCTGGCGACCGTCCACTACCGCGGCGCCCCCTGGCAAGCGCGCTGGACAGGCCATGCACCACCTCCCGGACCCGGCGATTACGCCATCGTCGCCGTGGACGGCGCCCGGCTGGTGCTGGGCCCGCTCCCATCCAACCGAGAACACTGAGGGAATCGTCATGGACATGTTTGCGCTGGTCGTGCTGGTCGTGGCCATCATCTTCGTTGCCCGATCGCTCAAGGTCGTGCCCCAGCAGAACGCCTGGGTGATCGAGCGCCTCGGCAAGTTCCACGGCACCTTGTCGCCGGGCCTGAACATCCTGATCCCCTTCGTGGACCGGGTGGCCTATCGCCACTCCCTGAAGGAAATCCCGCTCGATGTACCAAGCCAGGTCTGCATCACGCGCGACAACACGCAGCTCAAGGTGGACGGCATCCTCTACTTCCAGGTCACCGACCCGATGCGCGCCAGCTACGGCTCGTCCGACTACGTGAGCGCCATCACCCAGCTGTCGCAGACGACGCTGCGCTCGGTGATCGGCAAGATGGAGCTGGACCGCACCTTCGAGGAGCGCGAGATCATCAACGCTTCCGTGGTGGCCTCGCTCGACGAAGCCGCGCTGAACTGGGGCGTCAAGGTGCTGCGCTACGAGATCAAGGATCTGACGCCACCCAACGAGATCCTGCACGCCATGCAGCAGCAGATCACCGCCGAGCGCGAGAAACGCGCGCTGATCGCCGCATCCGAGGGGCGCAAGCAGGAGCAGATCAACATCGCCACCGGGCAGCGCGAGTCCTTCATCGCGCGGTCCGAGGGCGAGAAGCAGGCCGAGATCAACAAGGCCAACGGCGAAGCCGCCGCGATCACGCTGGTGGCCGATGCGACCGCGGACGCGATCCGCAAGATCGCCAGCGCCATACAACAGCCCGGTGGCGCGCAGGCCGTGCAGCTCAAGGTCGCGGAAAAGGCCGTCGATGCCTACGCGCAACTCGCGCAGAAGAACAACACGATGATCGTGCCCGGCAACATGAGCGAGGTCGCGGGGCTCATCGGCACCGCCATGGCATTGATGCGCAAACCGCCTGCGGGCGGCGGCGATCAGTCGTCGTCCTGAGCGTCCAGCCCGGGGAACAGCACCTCGGTGTAGCCGAAGCGGCTGAAATCCCGGATGCGCATCGGGTAGAGCGTGCCGATCAGGTGGTCGCACTCGTGTTGCACCACCCGTGCATGGAAGCCGGTGACTTCGCGCTCGATGCCATTTCCCGCCACGTCCCACCCCGTGTAGCGGATCCGTGACCAGCGGGGCACGATACCGCGCAAGCCCGGCACGGACAGGCAGCCCTCCCAGCCGTCCTCCTCCTCGTCGGTCAGCGCCGTGATGGTCGGATTGATCAGCACCGTGCGCGGCACCGGCGGTGCGTCCGGATAACGCTGATTGCGCCCGAAGCCGAAGATCACCACAGCCAGATCAACACCGATCTGGGGTGCTGCCAGACCTGCGCCCTGCACCGCCTCCATGGTCTCGAACAGGTCAGCCACCAGCGCGTGCAGCGCCGGGGTATCGAACACTTCGACCCGACGCGCCACCCTCAGCAGGCGCGGATCTCCCATCTTCAGGATGTCTCTTGTGGTCATGGATACTCGTCTTTCAGGGCGATGCGCACACGATACCGCAGCTTGAATGGTCACTGGGCAAACGAAGCCGTACCAACTTGGTGTGAGAATATTGGCGCTTTACTGGCGTTATTGAAAATTTCGAATCGGAGCCTATGCCTTGATCCACCGCTGGATA
>JBEANV010000485.1:0-3495 GCA_041165285.1 Pseudomonadota bacterium
TGTGGCGACTCGGCAATCAACCAGCAGCGGGCGCGGCACCAGCCGCCGCACCAGGGGGAACCGCCCCGGTCGATTCCACTACTGGCGGGTTTCTATTCACCAACCCCAGCAGCCCGGACACGCAGCATTTCACCGTTGGGTATCCGGTGGCGTCGGTCGCGGGTAACACACTGCTCCTCTACGACCGGCTGTTTCATGTCCTGAAGACCATGAACAGCACCGCGACCGAAGCTGTGACGGGCGTGCCGACGCGCTACCAGAATCAAACCGGCGGTACGGCGGACTACATTGGCGGTAATTTTCTGTTCGTGGAAGTCGGCGGGACCGCACTCGCCGCGACCGCGCACAACTGGACCGTGTGCCTGTACACGGATCAAGGAGGCGCGAGCAGCACGCTGCCTTCACTCACAGGAAATTCCGCCGGCATCGTAGACCGGCTTGACCACCCCGTCATGCAGTGGTTTGCGCCACTTGAAACCGGCGACGTCGGGGTCAAAGCCCTCACCCAGATGCAGTGTTCCGCTGCCGTCGCCACTGGTGTCATCAACTTCGTCATCGGCCATCCCATCGCGTGGATGCCCTGCCCGATCGTGAACATTGTGTGCGTCGTGGACGGCATCAACACCGCGTTCAGTCTTCAGCGGATTTTTGACGATGCGTGTCTGGCGTTTCTGGAGATCAACAAGCCGTCCACCACGGCGACGACCTACAATGGACAGTTTGAGGCCGTTGCCGGGTGATCCGTGACGACGCGATCCGCGTGATCAGTTAGTTAGCAACAGCGTGACGCTCCAACGCATGTACCTGACCTCGCGTGGCGGCTTCAACGCCTGTCAGCTCCAGTGGCAACCGTCGCTGACCTATCACGATCCCAAGCCGCCGATCCTGATTGACCCGCAAGGCGCGTTCACCTTCCCCACCGATGTTGCCGTGTACGCTGTGACAGGGGCGGCGGCTGATGTCCTCGCGGGACGCGTTGGGGCGGCTGCGGCGGGTAGCTACGCGTTGACGGGCGCCGCCAGCAGCCCGCTCGCTGACCGTGTGGCCAACGCTGACGCGGGCAGTTACACCCTGACAGGGGGGGCTGCCGATCTGCTCGCGCAACGCCTGCTCGCGCTGGATGCCGGTGTCTACGCGCTGACAGGGGTGGCGACCAGCCTCACACAGGGTTTCGTGCTGGTTGGCGCCGCCGGGATCTACGCACTCACCGGCGTCGCGGCGGATCTGCAACAGGCGACGAGCGGATTCACCCTCAATGTCGATCCCGGCAGCTACGCCCTAACAGGGGCCGGGGCCGACACGCTCGCCGCACGGCTGCTGGCCCTTGATGCCGGGGTGTACATCCTGACGGGTGCGGACGCCGCCGCGCTCGCGACACGGCTCTGCGCGGCGAGTCCTGGCGCGTACAGCCTCGCGGGTGCCGCAACGGATCTGCTCGCGGCGCGGCTCATCGACGCCACCGCTGGGGCGTACAGCCAGACCGGCGTCGCCGCCGCGATCAGCCGCTCCTCCACGATCTTGGGCGCCACAGCCGGCGCATACGCGCTCACCGGGAATCTCACCACCGCCGACTGGGGGAATCTTGCGGCGGTCCCAGACACTGGCGAGACGGTCTACGTCGTGTTTCGTCCCAAACGTGCGCGCATGCTGCGCCGTCCGCGGCGGCATAATCTAGTGTAGTATGCTCACCCATATGGAGAGTCGATGGGGGGCGGCGGCGAAAGGCTTTTTCGGAGCGATAGCGGCAGCCCTGCTCATCGCCCTGCTCATGGGCGTGCTGCATCTCTGGGCCGATCACACCGCCTTGCACCAGGCGTTTGGCGCGATTAACGCACTCGCTACCAAGCATCCTGAGTTGTTCAAATAATTGTTCCAATAACACACATGGCCACACCACGCTACGTCCGCAACGGATCGCTCTCGCTCAACCATGTGGTCTATTTCAGGATCGATGACACGCATACGAGCGCCGATCAGGGGCAGGCGCTGCTCGTGCGTGGATCCGCGACAGACGCAGACCGTGTCTGCGCGGTGTTAAACGCTGCTGAGCCTGTGGTCGTGCCAGCGCCGGCGCCTGTACCGAC
This sequence comes from Pseudomonadota bacterium, assembly GCA_041165285.1. Classification (GTDB taxonomy): domain Bacteria; phylum Pseudomonadota; class Gammaproteobacteria; order Burkholderiales; family Burkholderiaceae_C; genus Sphaerotilus. The sequence continues at coordinate 2,085 of JBEANV010000485.1, forward strand.
ACCTGTTCCAGTACCGGCACCGACGCCAACGCCCGTACCAGTTCCAACGACAACTCCAACGCCGACACCCACACCCACACCCACACCGACGCCGGCGCCGACGCCGACGCCGACGCCATCACCCAGTACCTCAACGCGCCTCGCGGGCGTGTTCACACATCTTGGATCGTTTCGCGTACCGACCATCGTGGGCGACGATGCCAACGGCTTCGCCTACGGCGGCGGCGCGCTGGCCTACCATGCGGCGAATCATTCGCTGTTTATGGCGGGTCACCGCACCTCAAACAAGCTCGGCGAGATCAGCGTCCCAACCTTAGGCGGCACGGCGGCGCTGCTACAGGCGCCCGTTGATCCGACCGCTGGGAAGCTTGGGCAGATCGGCGCGGACAGCAAAGTCATCGGCGGCACGCTCGTGCGCGGCGATCAGGTGATCGTCAGCGCCTACGTGTTCTACGACGCGGAGGGGAAACAAATCCTGTCGCATTTCGTCCGCCCGCGTAGCCTTACCGCGGCCAGTCCGATCAGCGGGCCGCTGCGCGTTGGGCCAATGGGCGCAGGGTTCTACTCCGGCTACATGGGTGACATCCCGGTGGCGTGGCAGGCCCGGCTCGGTGGCACCGCGTTGACTGGCAACGCCGATCTGTCGATTGTCTCGCGCACGAGTCTGGGGCCATGCGCGGCGGCGTTCGATCCTCTACACATCGACGGCGCGGCGGCGCTCCTCGTCGGCTATCCGATGGACCATGCGACACTCGGCGCGTGGAACCAGTCCAACCCACGCTACGGCGGCGCCGATACCGTGACAGGCGTTGCGTTCCCTCCGCAAGCCGACACGGTGATCTTTTTCGGCTGCAAGGGCACGACGTTCTGCTACGGCGAGGGCAGTCCCGACAACCCACCACCCACGGGGCAATGCTACGACCCGACGCAGTCCTCGAAGGGTCAGCACGGCTACCCGTACCAGCCCTACGCGTGGCTGTACGACGCGGCCGATCTCGCAGCGGTGAAGTCCGGCGCAAAGTGGCCCTGGGACGTCGTGCCGTATGCGACCGTCGTCCTGCCGTTGATGGGCGCGCAGGTGGGCGGCGTCGCCTACGATCCCACCACCAACCAACTCTACATCAGTGAACTCTACGCAGCGGCGTGGGGCATGCCGATCATTCACGTGTTCACGGTGGCCTAAGTACGTATGGGCGCCATGCCGACGCCCGCCGTCACACTCTCAACGACGCTTGACGCCACCAAGCACACCCAGGAAGTCGTCCAAGGCCTGCGCGATCTCGCGCGTGTCACCAACGCCAATCACCGGACGCTCGCCGCGCTCGCCACACGCGTCGCGAATCTACCCGCGACGCCGACCATCGCGCAGATTCGCCAGTCGTTGCAAGTCTCGGGCGGCGTGCCACTCAAC
>JBEANV010000486.1:0-3700 GCA_041165285.1 Pseudomonadota bacterium
AGCGTGCCCGCGCCGTGGATGCGCTACGTGTTCCCGAAGGGCTACATCGCCATCAACGGCGCGAGCCTGACGATCGCCGAAGCCGACCGGCGTGCCGGCTGGTTCGAGGTCTGGCTGATCCCCGAGACGCTGCGCCAGACCACCTTCGGCGACAAGCGGGTCGGCGATGCACTGAACATCGAGATCGAGCGGCAGACGCAGGTCATGGTCGAGACTGTGCGCGACACGATCGAGGAGAAACTCGGGCCGCTGCTGCCCGCCCTGACCGCGCTGCTGCGCCAACACGCCTCTACAAAAACCGCACTGCCGCACGAGCTGCAGTTGCTGCCGGCATTGAACGACCTGTTGGGCGATCAGGCACTGGACATCAAGGAACTCAAGCAATGACGACACCCGACAACCAGAAGGTCATCGCCGACACGGTGGCGTGGCTCGAAAAAGCCGTCATCGGCCTGAACCTGTGCCCGTTCGCCAAGGCGGTGCATGTGAAGGAACAGATCCGCTACGTGGTCAGCGCCGCGACCACGCCCGACGAGCTGCTCGCCGACCTCGTGCGCGAGCTGGAAACCCTGGCCGAAGCCTCGCCCGAGAAGATCGAGACCACGCTGCTGATCCACCCGCAGGTGCTGGGCGACTTCATGGACTACAACGATTTCCTCGACGTGGCTGACACCGCCGTGGAGGAACTGCAGCTCGACGGCATCCTGCAGGTCGCGAGTTTCCACCCCGACTACCAGTTCGACGAGACCCACATCGACGACATCGAGAACTTCAGCAACCGCGCGCCCTACCCCACGCTGCACCTGCTGCGCGAGGACAGCATCGACGCCGCGGTCGCTGCTTTCCCAGACGCCGGAGATATCTACGAGCGCAACATCAAGACGCTGAAGGCGCTCGGCCACGCGGGCTGGAAGCGGCTGTTCACGCACTGAATTGCCAGGGGAAGGCGGTGTAAGTCCGCGCTGCAATTGAACAATCTGGATTGACCCCTCGCTTTTCCCTGTTTCGCGGATGTTGCGGATGCCGTTAGACTGCGCTCCCAATCCACCCTCGGACGGAGATCGACATTGATTCCACGCACCGCGAAGACCCCCCTGACCTGCCTCAGTCTCGCCGCCGCGCTATTCGCCGTGGCACCCGCCAGCCGGGCCGCAGAAGAGCAAACCGTCAGTGAGGTTTCCCGGGCTGTGGCCGCCGAATCGTCGGAGTCCGCCGCCTCGACGGTCTCGCAGTTCGAGCGACTGGTGGAACGTCCGATCGAGCGCATGACCAGCGCAGCCACTTCCGCCGCGACCACCGCCGCCAATGTCGCGACGACCGTCGCGGTGACCGCCGCCAGCACGGCGACCAACGCCGCCATGGGGGCCGCCACGGCCGCGACAGCCGCCGTGTTCAGCGTGGCCAATGTCGCCACCAGCACCGCAGTCAGTGCCGCCACCGCTGCGGCCACGCTGTTCCAGACCGGCCGCGTGTCGTTCTATGCCGACAAGTTCCATGGCCGACCGACCGCCAGCGGCACCCCCTACGACGCCAGCGAGATGACGATGGCGCACCGCACGCTGCCCATCGGCACGCAGGTCATGATCACCAACACCGCCAACCAGCGCAGCGTGGTCGTCACGGTCAACGACCGTGGCCCGTTCATCGGCGGCCGTGTAGCGGACCTTTCCCGCGCTGCAGCCGAGAAACTCAACATGCTCCGCTCCGGCATCGCCGAGGCCACGCTGTACGTGCTGCCAGCCTCCGGCAACAAGCAGCAGGACGGCAAGACCCGGAATCGCTGATCAGCCGCGCTTGGCGAGCAGCGCCCGCGCCACCCGCGAGCCCGAAACCCGTCCCAGCTCCGCGCTGATCCAGGCACCGCAGTCGACCAGCGTATCCAGATCAATGCCGGTCGTTGCACCCAGCCCGTGCAGCAGCCAGACGATGTCCTCGGTGGCGACATTGCCGGTCGCGCCCTTGGCATAGGGACAGCCGCCCAGCCCGGCGACCGAACTGTCGAACACCCGCACCCCCATTTCGTAGCTCGCGCAGACGTTGGCCACGCCCATGCCGTAGGTGTCGTGGTAGTGCCCGGCGAGGTGGGCCATCGGCACCCGCGCCGCCACCGCTTCGAGCATCCGCCCCACGCTTGCCGGGTTACCGATGCCGATCGTGTCCCCGAGCGAAACCTCGACGCAGCCGAGATCCCGCAGCCGCCACGCGACATCGGCAACGACCTGCGGGGCGATGGCGCCCTCGTAAGGACACCCGACCACACACGAGAGGTAGCCCCGCACCCGCACACCCGCCGCCTGCGCCGCCGCCAGGATCGGCGCGAAGCGGGCGAGGGACTCGGCGATCGAGCAGTTGATGTTCTTCTGCGAGAACGCTTCGGAGGCCGCCGCGAACACCGCCACCTCCTGTGCGCCGGCCGCCACCGCCGCCTCGAAGCCCTTCAGGTTCGGCGTCAGCACCGGGTAGTTCACGCCCGGAAACTCGGCCGCGGACGGCAAGCCGGCCATCACCTCGGCATGGTCGGCCATCTGCGGCACCCACTTCGGCGAGACGAACGCGGTCGCCTCGATGTCCCTCAGCCCGGCGGCAGCGAGCTTGCGGATCAGCGCCAGCTTGGTCGCGGTCGGGATGGGCTGCTTTTCGTTCTGCAGGCCGTCGCGCGGGCCGACTTCGACGATGCGAACACGCTCGACCGGGTTCATGGCTGCACCTCGACGTCGAAATCCACCAGGTCCACGCCATCCGTGACCTGATCGCCGGCCGCGTAATGGAACGCCTTCACCAGCCCCTTGGCGGGCGCGCTGATGGTGTGCTCCATCTTCATCGCTTCGAGTACCAGCAGCGGGGCGCCCTTATCGACCACGCTGCCAACCGCCGCGATCAGCGCGATCACCTTGCCGGGCATCGGCGCTTTCAGGCCGCCCGCATGGTCATCGCCGCCGCCGCCCGCACTGAGCGCGCCCACGACCGTGATCGGCCACGAGCGGCCCTCGAAGAACACCTGCCGCCGCTCGCCGCTGGTGACCACCGCCGCGCTGACACGGCGCTCGCCGAGCTGCGCATGGACCGTGCCACTCGGGCCGAACTGGCCGCGCACGAGCAGCGACTGGCCACCGATCGTCAGCGCATGGCCTTGACCGCCGCTGACGTAGGCCACGCCGACCGGCTGCACCTCGTCACCGAAGCGCAGCGTCAGCGTGCGCTGTGCGGTCGAGTTCAGCCGCCAGCCGTCGAGCACCGACCACGGCGAGTCGTCGCGCACGCCCTGCCCCTCGCGCTGCAGTTCGGCCAGCGCGGCCAAGGCCCAGACCGCCTGCGGCACCGGCTGCGGCGCGGGGAAGAGCACGGCGTTTTCCCGCTCGATCAACGCCGTGTCCAGGTCAGCGTTGGCAAACGCGGGCGCCGTCACCAGCCGCTGCAGGAACTCGACGTTGTTCGACACGCCCACCACGCGGTACTGCGCCAGCGCCGCCCGCATCCGCGCCAGCGCACGCGGCCGGTCGCGGTCCCAGACGATCAGCTTGGCGATCATCGGGTCGTAGTGCGGCGTGATCTCGTCGCCTTGCTCGACGCCGGTATCGACGCGCACATGGTCGCTCTCAACCGGCGGCACCAGATGCACCAGCCGCCCGGTGGACGGCAGGAACCCACGATCCGGGTCTTCGGCGTAGATCCGGGCCTCCAGCGCGTGGCCGTCGAGCGT
>JBEANV010000487.1:0-3028 GCA_041165285.1 Pseudomonadota bacterium
AGCACCTCGACGTTCTTCTCGACCAGCGTGGCGCTCTCGCGCAGGTGCTGGCCCAGCCACTCGCCGGTGGTGCCGAGCACGGCCATCAGGTCTTTCGGCGCGTCCTTGATGTACTCGTCGAGGTAGAAGAAGAGCGTGCCTTCCTCATAGGGGCCGCGCCACCAGCCGTGCTTTTCCAGGAAGGCCACGTCGTCGAGTGCCTCGTGACCGACCCAGGCATCGTGTTCCTTGACCCGGCGGCCCAGGAACTCGCGCAGGCGGCCGAGCACGGTGACCGGCCAGACCAGGTGCCGCGCCGTGAGCGCAAGCAGGCTGTTCCAGTCACGCCGGCCGGCGAAGCGGCCGGCCTGCCGCAGCGTGAGCGTCAGGACGAAGTGCGAACACAGCTGGTCGAGCACCGGTGCGTCGTGCATCCCGGGTGAGAGCAGCACGGGAGCACCGCCGGGGCGGCTGCGGGAGCGGCGGACAGTCTGCCTGGACACTTCCTTGCGCATGCAAGCTCCTCGGGGGGTTCAAGGACGGACGATCAAGACAAGGCCATCTTCGCGCCAATGGCCGACCGGGCGCAAGTTGCAAAACGCGCGACGGCCCAGGCCGTTTACGCGTCGTTGCACTCAGGCCCGGATTCAGTGCAGCACGACAGGGTGGTGGGCCAGCGTGGTGTAGCCGGACAGGAAGTCGTCGATGCGCGCCTCGTCGTCTGTCTGGCTGATGAGGTACTCGACACCGGCCAGGAAGTGGTCGGCCAGCAGTCCGCCGAGGTAGATTTCGCGGCGGCTGGTCTTGTCGACGATCTCGAACCCCTGACCGGCCACGGTGTTCCCGGCAAAGCGCATGACGGCGAAGTTTTCCGAGTTGTAGAGCATGTGCATGGTGCAGTCCTCCTGGGTGTTGGTTGGGGGGGCGTCAGGTGGGTTGAAGCCCGTCGAGGGTCAGCTCCAGCGGGTCGCCAGAGGGCTCGCTCAGGCGGATGCGCACGGGCCAGTGCTGCTGGCGGGCGTCGATCCAGACTTCGGCGCGGGTGTCGTGCGGGCCGTCGGGTTCGCGGCGCAACTGCCACATTCCCGTGCTGTCCTGGCCCTGCACGGTGAAGACCCAGCGTTGCACGTCGCCGCCCGTGCTGGCCACGTCCATGTCGATGTGACTGCCCGCCCGCCACTCGCCAGCCGGGGGCGAGGCCATGCGGGTGGCGAGCTGGGCGATCCAGCTCAAGCGGTCCTGGGCACCCGGTGTCAGGGGCTCCTGGCCTTCGCGGGCGGAAAACAGGATGCGCGGCGGGCCCTGGTCGCGCACGAAACTCAGCGCCCGCTCGCTGCGCTTGAGTCGGCGCTCGGTGTGGCGCAGGGGCGCGAGGCCACCAGCGTCGAGGCGGCCTTCGCTGGTCTCCAGGAAGATCTGTCCAAAGACGGGCACACGCGCCTCCAGCCGCATCCGGTAGGTGCCACCGTCGCGCTGCCAGTCGATCTGGCCAGTGCCTGCCAGCGGCCCCTTTTTCATGCGGTAGAGCAGGCGCGCCGAGGGCGGTGCGGTCAGCGCGTTGGAGGCGGCAGCCGGAGCTGCGCGGGTGGTGACACTGCCGACAGAGGCCAGCGCGAGCAGGTGTGGCTCGGCGTCCGGATCGGCTGGTGCGCTGGCGAGTTCGAGCGTGACGGCCTGCGCCAGGGCGGGCTCTCCGTTGGCAGCCACCGTCGCCGGCAGGGCCACAGCTGCAGCGACTGGCTTGCGCTGGCGCAGTGGCGGCGCCACGGGTGCGGCCGATGGCAACGGCGACAGCGACAGTGCTGCTGCCTGGACGACCGGTGCAATCGCATCGGGTGCGGGCCGTGTGGTCACGCTGCGAGGGGCCGCCCGGGCCACCGCCGGCGCCTCGCTCGGCAGGCTCCAGGCGTCGATGACCCACAGATGCGCACCCACCACGGCAGCCAGCGCCAGTCCCAGCGCCGGCCGCACGCCCGGGCGGCACAGCGGCTTGGCGGCGGTGGCAGGCGGGCGGGAGACAGGGGCGGGCATGGTCGCAATCTACAACGGATCCTCGGCGGCCTGACCCCAACGTGCGAGTGGGCCTGCACGGTGACAGCCTTGACCCGTGCATGCCATCATCGACAGATGAAACTCGCGACCTACAAGGACGGATCCCGCGACGGTCAGCTCGTCGTGGTTTCGGCCGATCTCACCCATGCCCACCACGCCAACGGCATCGCCACGCGGATGCAGCAGGTGCTGGATGACTGGAACTTCCTCGCGCCACAGTTGCAGGACCTGGCCCGCACGCTGGAGCAGGGAAAGGTGCGGCATGCCTTCCCCTTCGAGCCGCGCATGTGCATGGCGCCGCTGCCACGGGCCTACCGGCTGGTCGATGCCCAGCCATGCGCCGGCGAGGAGCAGCCTGGGGCTGGACTGGCGGGCGACGTGGGTGCCGGTGCGCAGGACACGCTCCCCTTCGATGCGGCTGAAATTGACTTTGGCGCGCAGCTGGCGGTGGCGCTCGGTGATGTGCCCCGCGGCGCGGGCGTCGACCAGGCGCGCGACGGCGTGCGGCTGGTGATGCTCGCCAACCACTGGCAGTGCCGGGCGCAGGGTGAACGGGTCGCGTCGTCGATGGCCTGGGCGCCGGTGGCCGTGACCCTCGACGCGCTGGGCCGCGCCTGGCACCGCGGGCGGTTCGCGCTGACGCTGTGCGCTGCGGTCGACGGCCAGCCGCTCGCCCCGGTCGAGACGGCCAAGGCCGGCGCCGCGGACACGGGTGGGCTGATCGCGCAGCTGGCGCGCCACCGGGCGGTATCGGCCGGCACGCTGCTGGCGCTGCCCGGCCCACCCCGCGTGGCGCTCGACGGGGCGGCACAGGTGGAGATCGAGGCGTTCGATGCCACGGGCCAGTCGGTGTTCGGCGCGATTTCCCAGATGCACAGGACTGCGGAGGTCTCGGCTTTGCCGGGTTGACCATGCCACACGGGCTGCTCCGCCGGGTCACCATTTGCCTGTGGGCCTTGCTTGCCACTGCGGCAATGGGCCAGACACAGGCTGCAGA
>JBEANV010000488.1:0-3568 GCA_041165285.1 Pseudomonadota bacterium
GACTTCTTCGTCCACCTGCTCGACATGGGCACGCAGTGGCAACCGTCGGCCACGGACGCGGGTGTGCTGGAAGGACGCGACCGGGCCACGGGAGCGCCACGGTGGACGGGCACGGTGGTCGATCTGGTCTTCGGCTCGAACGCCCAGCTCCGCGCGATCGCCGAGGTCTACGCCAGCCGCGACGCGCAAGCGTCGTTTGTGCGGGACTTCGTGGCCGCCTGGTGCAAGGTGATGGAGCTGGACCGCTTCGATCTGAAATGATGGGGGCATGACTTCCCGCGCCCACCCCCACGACGCCGCCCGCCTGCGGGTGCTGATGGCGGGCCTGTCCAGCCTGATCCTGGTGCTGGGCATCGCCCGCTTCGCCTACACGCCGCTGCTGCCGCTGATGCAGCAGCAGGCCGGGCTGGGGGTGGCCGAAGCGGGCTGGCTTGCCGCGGTGAACTACGCCGGTTACCTGAGCGGCGCAATCCTCGCCGCGTCGATCAGCGATCTGGTGCTCAAGGACCAGCTCTACCGGGCGGGGATGGTGCTGGCCGTGCTGTCCACCGCCATGATGGCGCTGAGCAGCGACTGGCGCGTCTGGGCGCTGTCGCGCTTTCTGGCGGGGCTGAGCAGCGCGGCCGGCATGCTGCTGGGCACCGGGCTGATCCTGAACTGGCTGATCCGCCACCAGTACCGCAGCGAACTCGGGCTGCATTTTTCGGGCATCGGGATCGGCATGGCCGGCTGTGCGGCGGCGGTGCTGGCGATGACCGCCGTGCCGTTCGACTGGCAGCAGCAGTGGTGGGCGTTCAGCGCCATCGCGGTGTTGCTGATGGTGCCGGCACTGCGCTGGTTGCCGCCGCCGGACACCAGCGGGTTGACGGTCGGCGGTCAAGCGATGACCGACCAGCCGCCGAGTCCGCTGTTCCTGCGCGTGTTCATGGCGGCGTACTTCTGTGCCGGCATCGGCTTCGTCGTCAGCGTGACCTTCATCGTCGCCATCGTCGATCGGCTGCCCGGGTTGCAGGGCCGCGGTGCCTGGGTGTTTCTGGTGATGGGACTGACGGCCGCGCCCGCGGTGATTGTCTGGGACCGCATCGCGCGCCGGCTGGGCGACATCGACGCGCTGATCCTGTGCAGCGCGCTGCACATCGTCGGCATCGTGCTACCGATTGGCGGGACGCTGGCGGCCGCCATGGCGGGGGCTGTGCTGTTCGGCGCCACCTTCATCGGGCTGGTGAGTCTGGTGCTGTCGATGGCGGGGCGTTACTACCCGACCCGTCCGGCCAAGATGATGGGCCGGATGACGCTGACCTATGGCTGTGCCCAGATCCTCGGCCCGGCCGCCACCGGCTGGCTGGCCGCGCGCAGTGGCGGCAGTTACGTCGCCGGGCTGTCGATGGCCGCGGCGGTGATGGGGGTCGGTCTGTTGCTGATGTGCGCGCTGCGGGTCATCGCACGGCGCGCGTGACCTCGCGGGCCTGCACCTCGACCACATCGTCGCCGGACGCCGGGCGCTGGGCGCGGCCCTGACCGGGACGGGCGCCGAAGCCCGCGGACCAGCCGGCGCGGTTGCGCTGGAAGTGCAGGATGTCGTGCAAGGTCGGGCACCGGCCGCGCAGCAGGCTCCACAGCGTGTAGGCCCCCGCGACGACGATGCCAGCGGCCAGCAGGCTCAGGAAAAACACCGCGCCCGCCGCGAGGAACGACAGGCGCACCACCAGGCGGAGCAGGCCGCCAAAACTGTCAGTGAGGACATGCATGGGCGTTTCGATCCGGTTGGGGCTGAACAGTTCCGCGTGAAAAGACGGTCTTCAGGCGTTGACCACCGGGCGCAGCAGCCCGATCTGGCCGTACCGCTGTTGCACCGAGGCTTCGATGCCTGCAGCGTCCAAGCCGCACTGCGACAGCAGGAAGGCCGGATCGCCGTGTTCGATGAAGCGGTCGGGCAGGCCCAGGTGCAGCATCGGCACGGTGATGCCGGCGGCGTTGAGGTGTTCGGCCACGGCCGAGCCGGCGCCGCCCATGGTGCAGCCTTCCTCGATCGTCACCAGCGCGTCATGGGTGCGTGCCAGCTCTTCGACCAGCGCACCGTCCAGCGGCTTGACGAAGCGCATGTTGGCGACGGTGGCGTCGAGCTTCTCCGCCGCGGCCAGCGCCGGGTAGAGCATGGTGCCGAAGGCGAGGATGGCAACGCGCTTGCTGCCCGGTCGGCCGGCGACGAGGCTGGACTCGCGGCGAATCTCGCCACGGCCCCAGGGCAGCGTGTCGAAGCTGTTGCCCGTGGCGGCGACCGTGCCGACGCCGCTGCCGCGCGGATAGCGCACGGCGACCGGGCCGTCATGGCGGAAGGCTGTCGTCAGCGCCATGCGCGTTTCGGCCTCGTCGGCGGGGGTCAGCATCGCCATGTTCGGGATGCAGCGCACGAAGGCGATGTCATAGGCGCCGGCGTGCGTCGCGCCGTCCGCACCGACCAGCCCGGCGCGGTCCAGCGCGAAGACCATCGGCAGGTTCTGCAGCGCCACGTCGTGGATGAGCTGGTCGTAGGCGCGTTGCAGGAAGGTCGAGTAGATGGCGACCACCGGCCGCGTGCCTTCACAGGCCATGCCGGCGGCGAAGGTGACGGCGTGCTGCTCGGCGATGCCGACGTCGAAATAGCGGTCCGGGAAGCGCTTGTGGAACTCGACCATGCCCGAGCCTTCGCGCATGGCCGGCGTGATGGCGACGAGCTTCGGATCGGCAGCCGCCATGTCGCACAGCCACTGGCCGAAGACCTGCGTGAAGGTCGGCTTGGGCGGCGTGGCGGGTTTCACCAGGCCGATGGCGGGGTCGAACTTGCCGGGGCCGTGGTAGGCGATGGGGTCGGCTTCGGCCAGCTTGTAGCCGTAGCCTTTCTTCGTGACGACGTGCAGGAACTGCGCGCCCTTGCGGTCGCGCAGGTTCTCCAGCGTCGGGATCAGCGCGTCGAGATCGTGGCCGTCGATCGGGCCGACGTAGTTGAAGCCGAATTCCTCGAAGATCGTGCCGGGCACGACCATGCCCTTGGCGTGTTCCTCGAAGCGGCGGGCCAGCTCCAGCAGTTGTGGCGTGTTCTTCAGCACCTGCTTGGCGCCTTCACGTGCCGAGGCGTAGAACTTGCCGCTCATCAGCCGCGCCAGATACTTGTTGAGCGCGCCGACCGGCGGGCTGATCGACATGTCGTTGTCGTTCAGCACCACCAGCAGGTTCGGCTCCTGCCCGGCGTGGGGCATGCCGCCGTTGTTGAGCGCCTCGAAGGCCATGCCGGCGGTCATCGCGCCGTCGCCGATGATGGCGACGCAGTGCCGGTGCTCGCCCTTGATCTGCGCGCCCATCGCCATGCCGAGCGCGGCCGAGATCGAGGTGGACGAGTGCGCGGTGCCGAAGGTGTCGTATTCGCTCTCGTCGCGGCGGGGGAAGCCGGACAGGCCGCCGTACTGGCGCAGCGTCGGCATCCGGTCGCGCCGGCCGGTGCGGATCTTGTGCGGATAGGTCTGGTGGCCCACGTCCCATACCAGGCGGTCGTCGGGCGTGTTGAAGACGTGGTGCAGCGCGATCGTCAGCT
>JBEANV010000489.1:0-7896 GCA_041165285.1 Pseudomonadota bacterium
CGCACGGTGGCGCTGTTGCGGCCGCCGCGGCTGTATTCGGTGCGCAGCACGACCATCGGGGCGGTGCCTTGCATGATCACGTTGCCGGCGCGGATTTCCTGGGCGATCTTCATGGGTGGTGTTTCCGTTGGGGCGGTGAGCAAGCCGCCGCACCGCAAAGCCCTCGATTCTAGCCCAGCCCGTCCCGGTGCCGCCGCTGTGCCCAGGCGATCAGGCTGCTGGTCAGGTCGGGCTGACCGGCCCAGCGGCGCTGCCGGGCGGTGGCGCTGTCGGCCCAGGCGCCACGCCGGGCGGGCCACAGCGCCGACCACGCCGACGCCAGCCCGGCCGGATCGTCCAGCCCGTTCCACAGCCGGGCCATCTGCCGCAGCGGGTCGGCCAGCGTCGGCGCGGTCTGGTCGAGCGCCACGTCGAGGAAAGCGTCGAGCTTGTCGCCGTGGACGCCATCCGCCTGCGGATACAACTGCCAGAGCAGCGGCTGACCGGCCCAGAGCGCCCGCACGAGGCTGTCCTCGCCACGCACGAGGTTGAGGTTGCTCGCCCACAGCAGGCGGTCGAATTCGAGCTGTGTGACATGCGGCAGGAAGTGCAGCCGCAGCGCCCCCACCGTGTCCGGCGCACCGGCGTGCTGCGCCTGCCAGGCGCGGACCTGCCGGGCGCTGTAGCCGGGCGTGACGAGCAGCGTGGTCGGCGTCGGCGCCGCGGCCAGCAGCGTGAGCCAGTCGTCCAGCAGCGGCTGTGTGTAGCCAAACAGCAGCATCAGTGCTTCGTCCGTGTTGGGGCCGACCCCGAAACTCGCCCGCGTGGCCTGCCGGTCGTGGGCATCTCGGCGGGCGAGCAGGCCAGGTTCACGCAACAAGCCACCCGTGGCGGGGGTGAAACCGGGGAAGAAAAACCACTTGGTGAGGCCACTGCCGGGTCCGCTCCACTGCGGCGAGGCCAGCCCGTGCAGGCTTTCGACGTGCGGCTCGGCGCTGAGGTATTCGAGGTTGATCCACAGCGGCGCCGGGCCGGTCTTGGCGACTGCGGCCATGCGGGCCACGTAGGCGGCAGGCGGGTCGCAGCCAAACGCCTCGATCACCACGTCGGCCGGCCCCTCGTCCGCCAGCGGATCGCGCCACGGCAGCACCTGCACGCCCGGCGAGCCGTCCGGCGCCATCCACGCCAGCGCGGCGGCATCGTCCACCCACAGCCGCACCCGTGCCCCGCGCCCCGCCAGATCCCGCGCCAGCCGCCAGCACACGCCGAGGTCGCCGTGGTTGTCGATGACGCGGCAGAACACGTCCCAGCAGCGCAATGCTGGCGGGATCGTCAGGACGGGCGGGAAGGCAGGTGTGGGGTCGGCGGTCATCACGGAATTATCGGTGGCGGCACAATCCCCGACCATGACGCGCCGCCTGACCCCCGATGAGGCCGAAGCCCTCCTGATCCCCGATCCCGTGCTGGAAACGCCGGCTGCCGCTGCCCGCGAGCGGCTGCTGAGCGAGGTGGCCGCGCTGCCGGCGTTACCGGGTGTCTACCGCTACTTCGACGCCGAGGGTGGCCTGCTCTACGTCGGCAAGGCCAAGCACCTGAAGAAGCGTGTCAGCAGCTACTTCCAGAAGGACCACGGCGGCACCCGCATCGGCCACATGGTCAGCAAGATCGTGCGGATGGAGACGACGGTGGTGCGCTCGGAGGCCGAGGCGCTGCTGCTCGAAAACAACCTCATCAAGTCGCTGAACCCGCGCTTCAACATCCTGTTCCGCGACGACAAGAGCTACCCGTACCTGAAGTTCGTCACCCACGAGTTCCCCCGCGTCGTCTATTTCCGCGGCGCCGTGGACCGGCGTCATCGCTATTTCGGGCCGTATCCGAGCGCCTGGGCGGTGAAGGAGGGCATCCAGTTGATGCAGAAGGTGTTCCTGCTGCGCACCTGCGAGGACACGGTGTTCAACAACCGCACGCGGCCCTGCCTGCTGCACCAGATCCACCGCTGCTCGGCGCCGTGTGTCGATCTGGTCAGCCGCGAGGACTATGCCGCGGACGTACGCAACGCGGTGCGTTTCCTGAGCGGCGAGACGCAGGAGGTGCTCGACGGCCTGCAGGCGCAGATGATGGCTGCGGCCGAGGCCTTCGACTACGAGAAGGCGGCGGAACTGCGCGATCAGATCGCCACGCTGTCGAAGGTGCTGCAGCAGCAGTCCGTGTTCACGCAGGAGGACCGCGACACCGACATCCTGGCCGTGAAGGTGCAGGGCGGGCGGGCTTGCGTGAACCTGGCGATGGTGCGGGGCGGGCGGCACTTGGGGGACCGGGCGTACTTTCCTGCGCATGTCGAGGATGGGGTAGCCGTGGATTTTGGCGATGAGGAGGAGATACCGATTGAAGCGGGCATGGTGATCGAGGTGGCCGAGGGGCGCTCGGCCGAGGTTCGCGTGCTCGAAGCCTTCATTGCACAGCACTACCTTGGCGCCGACTGCCCGCCGGTTCTGGTGACCAGCCATCCGGTGGCGCGTGGGCTGATCGCGGTGCTCACCGACCCCCAGGGCCACAAGGTCAGCGCCCAGCACCAGCCGCGGGAAAACCGCCGCGCCTGGCTCGACATGGCGATCAAGGGTGCCGAACTCGCGTTGGCGCGGTTGCTGTCCGAAGAAGGCTCGCAACAGGCGCGCACGCGGGCGCTGGTCGATGCGCTGGATCTGGCGCCGGAGGGCATGGACGCAGGGCTGGACGGTCTGCGCATCGAATGCTTCGACATCAGCCACACGGCGGGCGAGGCGACGCAGGCGTCGTGCGTGGTCTTCGAGGGCCACAAGATGCAGCCCGGCCAGTACCGCCGCTACAACATCACCGGCATCACCGGCGGCGACGACTACGCCGCGATGCGCCAGGTGCTCACGCGCCGCTATGCCAAGCTGGTGGACGCGGTGCAGCAGGGCACGGGGCGGCTGCCCGATCTGGTGCTGGTCGATGGCGGGCGCGGGCAGATCAGCGTGGCGCGGGAGGTGTTCACCACGCTGGGGCTGAACCTGTCGCTGCTGGTCGGTGTGGAAAAGGGCGAGGGCCGCAAGGTCGGGCTGGAGGAGTTGGTCTTCGCCGATGGGCGCGAGAAGGTGTGGCTCGGCCACGACTCGGCCGCGCTGATGCTGGTGGCGCAGATCCGCGACGAGGCGCACCGGTTTGCCATCACCGGGATGCGGGCGAAACGGGCGTCGGTCCGCACCGGCGGCAGTCGGCTGGAAGACATCGCTGGCGTGGGGCCGAAGAAGCGGGCGCGGCTGCTGCAGCGGTTTGGTGGCGTGCGCGGGGTCGCTGCGGCGTCGGTTGAAGATCTGGCGGGGGTCGAGGGTATCTCGGCCGATCTGGCCGAAGAGATTTACCGGGCCTTGCGTTGAGGGGGCGCATACCGGTGCCGAAAACCCGGCGTTTCGTTACACCATGCACAATGCATGGATGTTCTGGACCCTTCCCACGCTGCTGACCTGGGCGCGCATCGTCGCCATTCCGCTGATCGTCGGCATCTACGAGCTGCCCGTCGACCTGCCGACGCGCAACCTGATGGCGACCGTGCTGTTCGTCGTGGTGGCGCTGACGGACTGGCTTGATGGCTGGCTGGCGCGCAAGCTGAACCAGACCTCGTCGTTCGGCGCCTTTCTGGATCCGGTGGCGGACACGTTCCTGGTGTGCGCGGCGCTGCTGATCCTGCTGCAGCTCGACCGCGTCAGCGCGATGGTGGCGCTGGTCATCATCGGCCGCGAGATCGCCATCTCGGCGCTGCGCGAATGGATGGCGCAGATCGGCGCGTCGCGCAGCGTGGCGGTCCACATGATCGGCAAGCTCAAGACGACGGCGCAGATGGTGGCGATCCCGTTCCTGCTCTATGACGGGCGGCTCTTCGGGGTGATCCCGACGCGGCTGTGGGGCACGGTGCTGATCGTGGTTGCTGCCGTGCTGACCATCTGGTCGATGGTGTATTACCTGCAGAAGGCACTGCCCGAGATCCGTGCCAAGGCGCGCTGAAACTCGACGCCAGACGGCTCTTCTAGAATCCGCTTCCTTCCCAACAGGCATCAGAGGTTCCGCGTGAACAAGACTGAACTGATCGAGCACATCGCGCTGCAGGCCGACATTTCCAAAGCGGCTGCTGCCCGTGCGGTAGACGCCATGCTCTCCGGCGTGTCGCAGTCGCTCAAGAAGGGTGAACCGGTGGTGCTGGTCGGTTTCGGTACCTTCGTGGTGTCCAGCCGCGCAGCCCGCGAGGGCCGCAACCCGCGCACCGGTGCGCCGGTCCACATTCGCGCGGCGCGCATTCCGCGGTTTCGGCCGGGCAAGGTGTTGCTCGACTCGCTGAGCTGATACAGTTGCGGTCTTGCCGGACGGACGATACCCGGGTGCTTAGCTCAGTTGGTAGAGCGGCGCCCTTACAAGGCGTAGGTCGGGGGTTCGAGCCCCTCAGCACCCACCACACGGGTCATCCGTTCCTCCTCGACGAGTTGCGGTCATTTCTCTTCAAAGGCGAACCCAGGTTCGCCTTTGTCGTGTCTGGCGCTGCAGGTTGCAGCGCCCCCTAGGAAGCTCAGATGTTCGATTTTTTCCGTCGCCATACCCGCGTCCTGCAGTTCTTGCTCCTGCTGCTGATCGTGCCGTCCTTCGTGGTGTTCGGCATCCAGGGCTACGACAAGTTCTCCGAAGGCAAGGACGAGGTTGCGAAGGTCGATGGCCAGTCCATCACCCGCGGTGAATGGGACCAGGCGCACCGCAACCAGATCGAGCGCATGCGCGCGCAGATGCCCAATATCGACGTCAAGCTGCTCGACACGCCGGACGTGCGCAAGCGCGTGCTCGACGACCTGATCCGGCAGCGTGTGCTGTTCGCCGCCTCGCGTGACCTGCACCTGGTGCCGACCGACGAGCGCCTGAAGCGCCTGTTCGAGACCGACCCGCAGTTCGCCAACCTGCGCAATGCCGATGGCACCGTCCGCAAGGAACTGCTGGCCGCCCAGGGCATGACCTCGCAGCAGTTCGCCGCCCGTCTGAGCCAGGACATGTCGCTTAACCAGGTGTTGCTGGGTGTGGGCGGCACGGCCGTGGTGCCGAATGCCGTGGCACGCAGCGCGGTAGACGCGTTCTACCAGCGCCGTGAGGTGCGCGTCCAGACCTTCGCGGCCAAGGACTATCTGGCCAAGGTGCAGGCCAGCGACGCCGAGGTGCAGGCTTACTACGACGACCCGAAGCACGCCGCGCGCCTGCAGTCGCCCGAGTCGGTGAGCTTCGAGTACGTGGTGCTCGACCTGCCGACGATTGCGCGCAGCGTCAGCGTGGCCGAAGACGATCTGCGCAAGTACTACGCCGAGAACGCTGTCCGCTACGAACAGCCGCAGGAGCGCCGTGCCCGCCACATCCTGATCAAGGCTGACGCCGGTGCGACCCCTGAGGCGAGGGCCAAGGCGAAGGCCCGCGCCGAAGCGCTGCTGGTCGACGTGCGCAAGAATCCGGCAGGTTTTGCCGACCTCGCGCGCGTCAATTCGGAGGATCCGGGTTCGGCCAAGCAAGGTGGGGATCTGGACTGGTTCGCCCGCGGCGCGATGGTCAAGGTCTTCGAGGACACGGCATTCGCGCTGAAGAAGGGCGAGATCAGCGGCGTGGTGGAAAGTGATTTTGGCTTCCACATCCTCAAGCTGGACGACATTCGCGGCGGGGACAAGCGCAGTTTCGAGTCGGTGAAAACCGAGATCGAAGCGGAAGTGCGCAAGTCGCTGGCCCAGAAGCGCTATGTCGAAGCCGCGGAGCAGTTCTCCAATCTGGTCGAGCAGGAGGACACCCTGCAGCCAGTGGCCGACAAGCTCAAGCTGACCGTGCAGCGTGCCGAGCGTTTCGTCCGTGGCGCCAAGGCCGAACCGGGCAGCGTGCTGGCCAATCCCAAGGTGGCTGATGCGGCTTTCCTGGCCGACAACCTGCGCAGCAAGCGCAATGCGCTGGCGGTGGAGATTGGTGCGAACCAGCTGCTGTCACTGCGTGTCACCGACCACCAGCCCGCCCGCAAGCAGGTGCTTGCCGACGTGCGCGAGCAGGTCAAGGCCGGCGTGTTGCAGGCCAAGGCAGCGCAGGCGGCCCGGGACGAAGGTGTTGCCAAACTGGCGCAGTGGAAGGCACAGCCTGCGGTGACCAGTGCCCTGCCTGCCGCTGTCACGCTGTCGCGTGTCAAGACGCAGAACCTGCCGCGTGCGGTGGTCGAGGCGGTGCTGAAGGCCAAGGCCGACGCGCTGCCAGCCTGGGTCGGAGTCGATCTGGGCGACGAGGGCTACGCGGTGGTGGTCATCGAGAAGGTGCAGCCGGCCGATCTGGCCGACACTGGCTCGCTCGACAAGGCCCGAGAGCAGGTCGCCCGGCTCTGGGCACAGGCCGAGAGCGATGCCTACTACGCCGCACTGCGCAAGCGCTACAAGGCGGTGGTCCTTGACAGCGCCACCAAGGTGTCGGCCGTTGAAGAGCCGGCGGTTGCATCGGTGGCGGCTTCCAAGTGATTGAAGTGGTCCGGAAAATAAAAGCGCTCAAAACACTGGCGCGATCCATGATTCCTGGCCTATAATTTCTTTCTCTGCGGTGGCTATAGCTCAGTTGGTAGAGTCCCAGATTGTGATTCTGGTTGTCGTGGGTTCGAGTCCCATTAGCCACCCCACCCAACGCAGATAAAAAGCCAGTCCTTCTCAGGACTGGCTTTTTTCTTGGCCGAACGGAATGTTGGCTCAGGCGTCGGTCTGGCGTCCGGCCAGCAGGCCTTCTTCCGGCGTGCTGGCCAGGGCGAGCTTGCGGTAGACCAAGCGGATGTGGTCGTTCACCGTTTGCCACTTGATGCCCATGAGGCGCGCGATCTCCTTGATCGTGTAGCCCTTGCTGAGGTAGGTGAGCACTTCGTTTTCGCGCGAACTCAGGCCGTCCGACAGGGTGCCGTCCAGCGCACCGGGTGTTGTGTCGAGCGGGGTGAATCGGCTGTCGTGCTGGCGAAAATGGCCCAGCAGTCGCCGCGCCATCGCGGGTGACAGGGGTGGCTGACCACGCACGATGCGCTGCAGCTCTTCCACCAGCACCTCGAATCGGTCTTCCTTGAGCAGGTAGCCATTGGCGCCGCAGAGCAGGGCGGGAAACAGGTGATCGTCGTCCGAATGCAGCGTGGTGGCGATCTTGATGGCCGGGTAGTCGCCCAGCTGCGCCAGCAGCTCCAGCCCTGCGCTGTCCGGTTGCTCCAGATCGCACAGGATGAGGCGAAAGCCATCCGCATCGGCGCGCGCCAGTTCCCCCCTGCCGATGCCCAGCAAGGCACGTGCCGACTCCAGATCGCAGGCCTCGCTGAAGCGGATCTCGTCGCTGAAACTCTCCCGCACGACACGGGCCAGAAAACTGCGGGCGACGGCGTTGTCTTCAACGATCAGCACGCGGATGGACATGAATGGAATCCTTGACGGGGGGCACAGGAGCTTGTGTGCCTGATTATCAGGGTTGTGCGCCGTGGCCGTGGCCCTCGGTACCAGGGGCGGGCCCACGAAAGAAGGTGGTGGTCGGACACGCGCCTGCGGGGCGCACTGCCTACAATCGGCCGTATGCGCATACTCGTTGCCAATGATGATGGGTACTTGGCTCCTGGGCTGCTGGCCCTGGCCCAGGTCTGCCGCGAGTTCGCCGATGTCGACGTCGTCGCCCCGGAGCAGAACGCCAGCGGTACCTCCAACGCCCTGTCTCTCCACCGCCCGCTGTCGGTCTGGACGGCGTCCAACGGCGTGCAAGTGGTCAATGGCACCCCTTCGGACTGTGTCCACGTGGCGCTCACCGGCCTGCTCGGCAGCCGTCCGGACCTGATCGTTTCGGGCATCAACAACGGCGCCAACCTGGGCGACGACACGCTCTATTCCGGCACCG
>JBEANV010000490.1:0-4053 GCA_041165285.1 Pseudomonadota bacterium
ACCTCGACATCACCGTCATCAAGGACGGCTGGCACGGCGACACCAGCCGCATGTTCATCGTCGGCGAAGGCTCGATCGCGGCCAAGCGGCTGTGCGCGGTGACGTATGACGCGATGTGGCATGGCATCCTGAAGGTCAAGCCCGGCGCGCGCCTCGGCGACATCGGCCACGCGATCCAGACCTTCATCGAACGTCAGGGCCTGTCGGTGGTGCGCGAGTTCTGCGGCCACGGCATTGGCCAGAAGTTCCACGAGGAGCCGCAGATCCTGCACTACGGCCGCCCGGGGACGCTCGACGTGCTGGTGCCGGGCATGGTGTTCACGATCGAGCCGATGGTCAACGCCGGCCGGCGCGAGCTGAAGGAAGCCGGCGACGGCTGGACCATCGTGACCAAGGACCGCTCGCTCTCCGCGCAGTGGGAACACACGCTGGTGGTCACCGAAACCGGATTCGAAGTCATGACGCTGTCGGCCGGCAGCCCGCCGCTGCCGGCGTTTGTCACGACCACGTCCTGCTGAACCCTGCTCCCTCTGCCAAGACCGACGCCGATGCCGCTGACTGACACCACCGGCGCAGACGCCGACCGCCGGCACGCCGTGCCTGCCCTGCCCCTGCCCGAGCTGCGCCGCTTGCTGCGCGAAGGCAAGCAGGCCTTGATTGCACAATTCCGTGCCGACAAGGCCACCGTGCCGAATGCCGACCGGCTGGTGCGGCAACTGACCCACCACGTCGACGATGTGCTCGGCCAACTCTGGCACCAGTCGGAATTGCCACGCGGTGCCGCGCTGGTGGCGGTTGGTGGCTACGGCCGGGGCGAGCTGTTTCCGCATTCGGACGTGGATGTCCTGCTGCTGCTGCCCGAGGAACTCGCGCAGACCCACGAACAGGCCCCGGACGACCCGCGCCGCTCCGGCATCGAAGCTTTCATCACCGCCTGCTGGGACATCGGCCTGGAGATCGGCTCCAGCGTGCGCACGGTCGAGGAATGTGTCTTCGAGGCGCAGGCGGACGTCACCATCCAGACGTCAATGATCGAGGCGCGCTTCCTCTGCGGCGCGAAGAAGCTGTTCGAGCAGTTCCGCCGCGCGACGCAGGAGGTGCTCGACCCGGCCGCCTTCCTGCGCGCCAAGTCGCTGGAGATGCAGCAGCGCCACGTCAAGTACGAGAACACGCCCTTCTCGCTGGAGCCGAACTGCAAGGAAAGCCCCGGCGGCCTGCGTGACCTGCAGGTGGTGCGCTGGATCGCCCTCGGTGCTGGCCTCGGTCGCTCGTGGCGCGAGCTGGCGAGCAAGGGCCTGATCACCCGCTTCGAGGCGACACAACTGCAACGCAACGAGGGTCTGCTCAAGCTGATCCGCGCCCGGCTGCACACCATCGCCGGGCGGCGCGAGGACCGGCTGGTCTTTGACCTGCAGACCGCCGTGGCGGAGAGCTTCGGCTACGTCTCCACGCCGGAACGCCGCGCCAGCGAGGCGCTGATGCGGCGCTACTACTGGGCTGCCAAGGCGGTGGTGCAGCTCAACCAGATCCTGATGCTGGGCATCGAGGAACACGTCTCCGGCTCGGCCGACGCGCCGATGCGCCCGATCGACGATCGATTTTTCGACCGCGGCGGCATGCTCGAAGTCGCCAGCGACGACCTCTACCGGCGCGACCCCCACGCCATCCTGCAGACCTTCCTCGTCTACCAGCAGACGGTTGGCATCAAGGGCTTGTCGGCGCGCACGCTGCGGGCGCTCTACAACGCCCGCGAGCTGATGGACGGCGCCTTCCGCAAGGATCCGGAAAACCGCCGCATCTTCATGGCGATCATGCGCGAACCGCAGGGCCACACACACGCCTTCCGGCTGATGAACGACACCTCCGTGCTCGGCCGCTACCTGTGGGTGTTCCGGCGCATCGTCGGCCAGATGCAGCACGACCTGTTCCACGTCTACACCGTGGACCAGCACATCATGATGGTGCTGCGCAACGTGCGGCGCTTCTTCATCGTCGAGCACACGCACGAGTACCCGTTCTGCGCCCAGCTCGCCGCGCACTGGGACAAGCCGTGGGTGCTGTACGTCGCCGCGCTGTTCCACGACGTGGCCAAGGGACGCGGCGGGGACCACTCGGATCTGGGCGCGGTCGAGGTGCGGCGGTTCTGCCGTGACCACGGCATCGACAAGGAAGACGGGCGGCTGATCGAGTTCCTGGTCAAGGAACACCTGACCATGTCCCGTGTCGCGCAGAAGGAAGACCTGTCCGACCCGGACGTGATCGACGCCTTCGCGCAGCATGTGAAGGATCCTCGCCGCCTGACCGCGTTGTACCTGCTCACGGTGGCCGACATCCGCGGCACGAGCCCGAAGGTGTGGAACGCATGGAAGGGCAAGCTGCTGGAAGACCTGTTCCGCGCCACGCTGCGGGCGCTCGGTGGCGCCAAGCCGCAACTGGACGCCGAGATCGAGATGCGCAAGCAGGAGGCGCGGCAGATGCTCGCGCTGCACTCGATGCTGCCCGGCACCGAGGAAACGCTTTGGAAAACGCTGGACCTGAACTACTTCGCCCGCCACGACAGCGGCGAGATTGCCTGGCACGCCCGTGCGCTCAACCGCAAGGTCGAGGCCACCAAGCCGCTGGTGAGCGCCCGGCTGTCCCCGCTCGGCGAGGGCTTGCAGGTGCTGGTCTATTCGCCGGACCGGCCGGACCTGTTCGCACGCATCTGCGGCTATTTCGACTCGGCGCAGTTCAGCATCCTGGACGCGCGCGTTCACACCACGCGGGCCGGCTACGCGCTAGACACCTTCCAGGTCATCACGCCGTTCTTTGACCAGGCCTACCGCGACCTGATTGCGCTGGTGGAGAACCAGCTCAGTCTGGCCCTGCAAGCCGATGGCCTGCTGCCGCAGCCCAGCCGCGGCCGGCTGTCACGGCGGGTCAAGTCCTTCCCGGTGACGCCGCGCGTGCAATTGCGCCCGGATGAGCGGGCACAACGCTGGGTGCTGTCGGTGTCGGCCAGCGACCGCTCGGGGTTGCTCTACAGCGTCGCCCGCGTGCTGGCCAAGCACCACATCAACCTGCAACTCGCCAAGATCAGCACGCTGGGCGAGCGGGTCGAGGACACGTTTCTGGTCGATGGGGCGGCGTTGCAGCACAACCGGAGCCAGATCGAGTTCGAGACGGAGTTGCTGGACGCGCTGAGTTGAGTTGACAGGCCCGACTGGGCCTTACCGTGGTCACTGCCGGGACAAGATCAAATGGGTGGCCCGTGCTGTGGCTTCGTGCCTGACGCAGGCATAGCCCAAGGCAGGAAGATGCACACCTTCGAAGAGGCGCTCACCGGAGCCGAGCAGCACTGGTGATATGGCGATGTGCATCTCATCGATCAGGCGGTGGCGAAGATACTGCTGGATGACATTGGCTCCGCCACCAACGCGAACATCTTTGCCTCCGGCGGCTTCCCGGGCGCGCTCAAGCGCGACGGCAGCACCTTCTGTCACGAAGTAAAAAGTGGTTCCGCCGTCCATGACCAGCGGTGGGCGCGGGTAGTTCGTGAGCACGAACACGGGGACGTGGTACACAGGGTTCTCGCCCCACCAGCCCCGCCAGCTCTCGTCTGGCCATGGACCACGCACAGGCCCGAACATGTTTCTGCCAAGGATCCATGCGCCGAAGTTCTGGAACCCTCGGGCAGCAAAATCATCGTCGATGCCCGTTTCTCCGCTGTCGTGACCAAACAGCTTTTGCTGAATGGTTCGAGTAGGGATCAGCCAACCATGAAGCGAAGTGCCGCCAACGCCCAGTGGATTGTTGATGTCCTGGTCTGGGCCAGCGCCGAAACCGTCCAGTGAAATGGTGAAACTCTCTACGCGAATCTTGGACATGATGGCTCTCTGTTCGGCGGGTGAGGACAAGGTTTGACGGTATTCTTGCTCCATTGGTCACGAGCAATCCGATACAAACAGTGCAGGCGCAGTGGGTGGCCTTCAGGAACGCCTGGGTGCTCAAAGTCTTGGTTTTCATTGCTCATCCCGATGCGCTCCATGACGGCACGAGACTTGAGATTGCCGA
>JBEANV010000491.1:0-2849 GCA_041165285.1 Pseudomonadota bacterium
ACGAAGGGCGCCCGCCCCGACAGCGGGAACGCGAACACCGAGTTCAGCCGCGCCGAGTCGAAGCCGGTGTCATGCCCCTGCACGAAGGGCGAGGACGCGGACAGCGCGATGAAGTGCGGCACGTAGCGGGACAGCGCGTGCAGCAGCCACAGCGCGTCGTCGCCATTCGGGCAACCGACGTGGACGTGCTGGCCGAAGACGGTGAACTGCTTGGCCAGGTAGCCGTAGAGGTCGCTGATGTAGTGGAAGCGCTCGCCCGGGTAGATCTGCTGCTCGCTCCAGTGCTGGAAGGCGTGGGTGCCGCCGCCGGCGATCTCGATGTTGAGGCGGCGGGCGGCATGGACGAGCTGGTCGCGCATGTCGCGCAGCTCGGCCACCAGCGGCGCGTGCTCGCGCTGGATCGACGTGCCGATCTCGATCATGCTGCGCGTGATCTCGGGCTTGATGTCCCAGGCGCCGGTGTGGCGGGCGGTCTCGCGCAGCAGATCCTGCGCTTGCGGGATCAGGTCGTGGTCGTGCGTGGAGATGAGCTGCAGCTCCAGCTCGACACCAATGGTCAGCGACTCGGAAGTGGCGAAGTCCTGCAAAGGCATGGCTCAGGCTCCTGGATGGGGGTTTTCGCAGGTTTCGCGGGCGACCACGCTCAGACCGAGTTGCAGCCAGATCGGTCCGCTGAGCTGCATCAGGGTCAGCGCGATCAGCAGCGCCTGCAGCAGCGTCGATTCCGGCAGCGGCAAGGCGCTCGGCCAACCCAGGGTGTTGCCGGTCAGCAGTACCGTCAGGCTCGACGCTGGCTGCAGCGCCAGCCCCAGCCCCAGCGCCTGCCGCCAGCCCAGGCCGCTGGGCCGCGCCAGCAGGATCACCGTGCCGGTCTTGGCGAGGAAACGCGCCCCGATGATCGCCGCCACCAGCGGCAGCAGGTCGAGCAGCCCCTCCAGCGTGGACAGCAGCCCCAGCGTCACCAGCAGCAGCAGCGTCAGCGCCGCGCCACCGCTGCCGAGCTGTGGCTCGACCCGCAGCCGGTGCCCCATGCGGGCACGCGCCACCATGCCGGCGATCAGCAGCGCCAGCAGTGGCGAGAAGGTGTACTGCGCCGCCAGCATCGCCGCCAGCACCACCAGCGCGAGCTGCAGGGCAGCGAGCCCCGAGCCGTGGATCTGCCGGCTGAGCCTTTCCAGCAACAGTCCGCTGACCGCACCGAGCAGGTAGGAGCCGCACAGCGTGTAGAGCGCCCCGGCCAGCGCCGGCTGCCACTCGAATCCGTCGGAATCCAGCGTGGTCAGCACCCGCCACGCGGTCAGGGCCAGCACGGCACACACCGTGTTCACCGCCGTCATCATCAGCAGCCGGTCACTCACCTGGCCACGCGGGCGCAGTTCGTTGAGCACGGTCATCGCGATCACCGGCGAGCTGGCCATTGCCACCGCCCCGGCCAGCGCTGCCGACGACAGCGACACGCCCATCCACACCAGCACGCCCGCCACCGCCGCACCCGTGACCAGCGCCTCGGCCAGGCACTTGACGGTCAGCCATGGGTTGTCGATCAGCCAGCGCGGCCGGATGCGGCTGCCCAGCTCGAACACCAGCAGACCCACCGCCAGGTCCAGCAGCGGCTTCCATGGATCCAGCTCCGTGCGTACCACCAGACTCAGCGCCAGCGGGCTGGCGAGAGCGCCGACCAGCATCGCGCCCAGCGCCCGCGGCAGCCGCGTCACGCGGTGGACCGCTTCGCCGGCCAGCAGTGCGACGATCATCAGGACCGCCAGCCCCATGATCGGATCCGAGCCGCGCAGCGCCTCGATCGGCCACAGCGCCAGCTCGCTGCCGAGCGTGCTGAGGTTTTCCAGACTCAGGCCGCCCGGCACGTCTGCGGTCAGCAAATCCAGTGGAAAGGACGCGTCGAACTTGCTCACACCCGGTCTCCTGCGCGGCGCTGATGATTTGGTTACGTGGCGTACATTGAGAAATACGTCACGAATAATTGGGGTTCGAGGCGCAGTGTAGCGAGCGCTGTGGCACAGCACGGTAACAAGCTGAAGTGACACCAGCGAGGCAAACCAGGGCCGGCGTCGATAATGTCCGATTCCCTTGAAAACTCCCCATGGCCCTCCTTACCCTTCTTGACGCCAGCCTCGCCTACGGGCACGTCGCGCTGCTCGACCACGCCGCGATGTCGCTGGAATCCAGCGAACGCATCGGCCTCATCGGCCGCAACGGCACCGGCAAGTCCTCGCTGCTGAAGATCCTCGCCGGTCTGGAGCTGCCCGACGACGGCACGCTGCAGGTGCAGACCAACGTGCGCCGCTACTACGTGCCGCAGGAGCCGCAGTTCCAGCCGGGCATCAGCGTGTTCGATGCAGTCAGCATTGGGGTGGCCGAGGCCAAGTCGCTGCGCGAGCGTTACGAGGCCCACGCCGAGGGCGACGACCTCGACGCGCTGCAGAGCCAGATCGAGTCGGTTGACGGCTGGACCTGGGAGCAGCGGGTGGACGAGACGCTGGAGCGGCTGAAGCTGTCGCCGGGTCAGCAGGTCGATGCGCTGTCGGGCGGCCTGCGCAAGCGGGTGGCGCTGGCGCAGGCGCTGGTGGCGGCACCCGACGTGCTGCTGCTTGACGAGCCGACCAACCACCTGGACCTCGACTCGATCGTCTGGTTGCAGGACCTGCTGATCGCATTCCGCGGCGCGGTGCTGCTGATCACCCACGACCGGGCGTTCCTGGACGCCGTCTCGACGCGCATCCTCGAACTCGACCGCGGCCAGATCCGCAGCTACCCGGGCAGCTTCACCACCTATGAGGCGACCAAGGCGCGCGAGCTGGAGGACGAGGCGCTGGCCAATGCCCGCTTCG
>JBEANV010000492.1:0-4008 GCA_041165285.1 Pseudomonadota bacterium
TTCATCGCGACGAAGCCGGTGTGCTGCATGAAGCCGGGGTAGACACGGCGACCGGCGCCGGGGAAGTTCTGCGGCACGCGGTAGATCACGTTCTGCTCGAACCACTCGTGGGTGCGGTTCATCGCGAGGTTGTTCACCGCGGTCGGGCTCTTGCGGGCGTCGATCGGGCCGCCCATCATCGTCATCGTGCGCGGCGTGAACTCGCCTTTCGAGGCCAGCAGCGAGATCGCGGCCAGCACCGGCACCGTCGGCTGGCACACCGAGATCACGTTCACCTCCGGGCCGAGCAGACGGATGAAGTCCTGCACATACGTGATGTAGTCAGCCAGGTGGAACTCGCCATTGGCCAGCGGCACCATGCGGGCATCGACCCAGTCGGTGATGTAGACCTTGTGGTCCTGCAGCAGCGTGCGCACGGTGTCGCGCAGCAGCGTGGAGTGGTGACCGGACAGCGGCGCGACCACCAGCACGATTGGCTGGGCGCGCATGCGCTCCAGCATCTGCGCGTTGTCGGTGTAACGCTTGAAGCGCAGCAGGCGACAGAAGGGCTTGGCCTCGATCACCTGCTCCTGAACCGCCATGTCTACACTCTCGACCTCGACCGACGTGATGCCGAAGGCGGGCTTCTCGTAGTCCTTGGTCAGGCGGTGCATCAGGTCGAAGCCGGCAGCCACCCGCAGCGAACCGGGGGCCTGGGCGAACGGCGACAGCGGGTGGCTGTACAGCTTGCCGGTGGCGCTCGCGAACTCGGCAAACGGACTGAGCAACGCGCGTTGGGTTTCGTAGAGTTGATAAAGCATTGCGATTCCTCTGACTACCGGGGAGCTTCGTCACCGAGTCGGTGGCGGGCGAATATGTTGCAGTGCAGCATTGTATGCTTGCGCCGCTTTTCCGGAAGGATGAATCGCAAGTGACCGTGAATCAAGCCGGCAAATCCCCAAGGATCTGGGTGCCCGTGGTCTGCTGCGCGGAGATCTGAAATCCCCGTGTCAGAAACTGTTCCAAAAAGAAGCAACAGGCCCGCTGAGATGGCGGGCCTGTTGCCGTGGTACTACAGGGTTTTGATCAGTGAAACGTCACCGCGGTGTCACTTCAGCGTCACCTCGACCCGGCGTGCCTCGGCTGCGGATCCGCTGCCGGTGGACTCGGCGGGCTTGCTCAGCTCGACCTTGTCCTCGGCGACGCCCAGCGCCTTGAGTGCATCGCGCACGGCGAAAGCCCGTTGCTTGGCCAATTCGGCGTTCTTGGCCGGATCGCCGCTGGCGTCATGGAAGCCACTGAGCACGGCCATCTTGCCTTCCCCGACGGCCTTGACGACATCCGCCAGCGCAGCGGGGGCGCCGTCCGCCAGGGCCGCCCCACCGGAGGCGAAGTAGAACTTCACGACGCCGTTCTCGACCTTGATTGAAGCCGCATCGGATTCTGCGGCAGGGGCTGCCGGTGCGGAGGCCACGGCGGGTGCGGCCTCGACCTTGGCGGCTGGTACCGGTGCCGAACCACCCGAGAGCAGTGGCACGATCAGCAGCGCCACGATGTTGATGATCTTGATCAGCGGGTTGATGGCCGGACCCGCGGTGTCCTTGTACGGATCGCCGACGGTGTCACCCGTCACGGCTGCCTTGTGGGCTTCGCTGCCCTTGCCGCCGTTGTGGCCGTCCTCGATGTACTTCTTGGCGTTGTCCCAGGCACCGCCGCCGGTACACATCGAGATCGCCACGAACAGGCCCGTCACGATCGTGCCCATCAGCAAGCCACCCAGCGCCGCCGGCCCGAGCAGCAGGCCCACCACCACCGGAACCACCACCGGCAGCAGACTCGGCACGACCATTTCCTTGATTGCCGCAGAAGTCAGCATGTCCACTGCGCGGCCATATTCCGGCTTGGCAGTGCCCTGCATGATGCCGGGGATCTCGCGGAACTGGCGGCGAACTTCCTCGACCACGCTGCCCGCAGCGCGGCCGACCGCCTCCATCGCCATCGCGCCGAACAGGTAAGGGATCAGGCCACCGATGAAGAGGCCCACGATCACCAGATGGTTCGACAGGTCGAAGCTGACGTGCATCCCGCGGGCTTCGAGCGCGTGGGTGTAGTCGGCGAACAGCACCAGCGCAGCCAGACCAGCCGAGCCGATCGCGTAGCCCTTGGTCACCGCCTTGGTCGTGTTGCCCACGGCGTCGAGCGGATCGGTGATGTCGCGCACCGACTTGGGCATTTCAGCCATCTCGGCGATGCCGCCGGCGTTGTCGGTGATCGGACCGTAGGCGTCGAGCGCCACGACGATGCCGGCCATGCTCAGCATCGAGGTCGCGGCGATGGCGATGCCGTAGAGGCCGCCGAGCTGGAACGCCGCCAGGATCGCCAGACAGACGAACAGCACCGGCCACGCGGTCGAGCGCATGGACACGCCCAGGCCGGCGATGACGTTGGTGCCGTGGCCGGTGGTGGAGGCTTGTGCGACGTGCTGCACCGGGGCGTACTGCGTGCCGGTGTAGTACTCGGTGATCCAGACCATCGCGGCCGTCAGCACCAGACCGACGGCGCAGGCGCCGAACAGCCGCATCTGACTGCCGGCGCTGCCCAGCACGTCGTCCGGCACGAACACCGTCGTGACGAAGTAGAAGGCGATCAGCGACAGCACACCCGCGACGATCAGCCCCTTGTAGAGGGCTGGCATCACGTTCTTCATGCCCGGGCTGGCCTTGACCACGCTGCAGCCGATGATCGACGCGATGATCGACACGCCACCCAGCAGCAGCGGATAGACCACTGCCACCATCGGCGCCGTGGTGATCAGCAGCGCACCGAGCACCATCGTGGCAATCAGCGTGACCGCGTAGGTCTCGAACAGGTCGGCGGCCATGCCGGGACAGTCACCGACGTTGTCACCCACGTTGTCCGCGATCACGGCCGGGTTGCGCGGGTCGTCCTCGGGGATGCCGGCTTCGACCTTGCCCACCAGATCGGCGCCCACGTCGGCGCCCTTGGTGAAGATCCCGCCGCCCAGCCGAGCGAAGATCGAGATCAGCGACGAACCGAAGGCCAGGCCCATCAGCGGCTTGATCGCGGTGGAAAGGTCCGCGCTCGCCGTGGAGCCGCCGCCAGTCAACACCCAGAACACGATGCCCACGCCCAGCAGGCCCAGGCCGACCACCAGCATGCCGGTGATCGCGCCGCCCTTGAAGGCGATGTTCAGGGCGTCGTTCATGCCGCGGGTGGCGGCCTGCGCCGTGCGGACATTCGCCCGCACCGACACATTCATCCCGATGAAGCCGCAAGCGCCCGAGAGCACCGCGCCGATGACGAAGGCCACTGCGGTGGGCAGCCCGATGAACAGCGCGATCAACACCGCCAGCACCACGCCGACGATGGCGATGGTGCGGTACTGGCGGGCCAGGTAGGCGGCGGCACCCTGCTGAATCGCCGCGGCGATCTCCTGCATGCGGGCGTTGCCCGCGTCCTGTTTGAGAATCCAGCTTCGGGTGATGAAGCCGTAAATCACTGCGGCCAAGCCGCAGAGCAGTGCCGCCGTCAGCGCGGTGGTCATGGACATCGGAGTCTCCTTCCTCGTGGGGGTGGGTCGTCGAACTCGGGCAATGATGTCGGGCATCGCCATGGGCGCGCCTGTCGAGAAACCGCACCACCCGAACTTGATCCATGTCAATTCGGTGTGTCTGCGCTCCTCGGATTGACGGCCATCCTAGAAGAAGCGAAGCGTTAAAACAATCACGCCAGCATGGTGTTTTCCAGAACTGGAAGCACATTTCTAGTGCATCCGGGAAGCGGTCGGCCTGAGATCGGGTCTGGCGGTGCAAGGTGGGTGCAAGCGCACCCCGTAGAATCCCGGGCATTGTTCGTCCCCACTCGGAAAAACTCCCCCATGAGCCTGCACAACGTCACCCCCGGCGCAAAAGCCCCCGAGCAATTCAACGTCGTCATCGAGATCCCGATGAACGCCGACCCGATCAAGTACGAAGTGGACAAGGAAAGCGGCGCGCTGTTCGTGGACCG
>JBEANV010000493.1:0-3504 GCA_041165285.1 Pseudomonadota bacterium
GAGCTGCGTGTACTTGGCGTAGGTGGTGGTGAGCATCAGGAAGATCAGCACCACCAGCAGCACGTCGATGAACGGGATCAGGTTGATCTCCGGCTCCTCGGCGCGGCGGTGACGGAAGTTCATGGCCATGGTGCGGCGCTCCGGGTCAGCGGCGCGGGGCGCGTGGCAGCAGTTGCGGCAGCAGCCGCTCGGCCGACTGCTCCAGCGTCAGCACGAACTCGTCCACTTGCCCGCGGAAGTAGCGGTAGAACATCAGCGACGGGATCGCCACGATCAGGCCGAACGCGGTGTTGTAGAGCGCCACCGAAATGCCGTGCGCAAGCTGCTCCGGGTTGCTGCCCGATGTGGGCGCCTGGGCGCCGAAGATCTCGATCATGCCGACCACCGTACCCAGCAGGCCCAGCAGCGGCGCAGCCGAAGCGATGGTGCCGAGCGCGTTGAGGTAGCGCTCCAGCCGGTGCGTGGCGATGCGGCCGGAGGTCTCGAAGGCGTTGCGCAGTTGCGCCTCGTCGCAGCGCGGATCGGCAACAGCGGCGCGGATGCCACCGGCCAGCACGGTGCCGAGCGCCGAGTTGCCGTGCAGCTTGTCTATCACGTCCGCGGCTGGCAGGCTGCCGCGCGTGAGAGTGAGGACTTCATCTAGCAGCTTGGGTGGCGCCACCTTGGCGCCACGCAGGCTCACGAAGCGTTCGATGATGATGGCCAGTGCCGCGATGGAGCACAGGATCAGCGGCCAGATCGGCCAGCCAGCGGCTTGTATGATCGAAAACAAAGGTCGTTCCCCGGAGGAGGTGGACATCCGCAGCCTTGCGCGGCGCGGCGCAACGCTGGCGATTATGGACTCAAGGTGGTGTGCCTGATGCCCCGGCGACCTGTGTAGTCCGACACGATTTCTCCCCCGCTCCTGTGGATAACGGTGGGGACAAGCTGAGGACGAGCGTCCCAAGTGCTTGTCAGCACAGCGATTTTGTTGGATTGCCTGTTTTTTAATCAATCGTGTATTGCTCATGAACACTCCGAACGCCGCCAGGGTCTGGGACGTGGCCGTGCTGGTACAGGCGGTCGGCGACGCGCTGCTGACGCGCTTCGGCGCCGTTGCCGTGCGTGGCGAGCTGGCCGGGTTTACCCGTGCCACCAGCGGCCACTGCTACTTCAACCTGCGAGCACCAGACGGGAGCGCGGGCCTGCGCTGCGCGATGTTCCGCCGCGCTGCGGGGTACCTCGACTTCTCGCCACGCGACGGCCAGGCGGTCGAGCTGCGCGGCAAGCTGGCAGTCTACGAGCCGCGCGGTGAGCTGCAACTGATCGTCGAGGCGATGCGCCCGGCCGGCGAGGGCGCGCTGATGGAGCAGTTCCTGCGCCTGAAAGCCCGTCTCGATGCAGAGGGTCTGTTCGACGCTGACCGCAAGCGCCCCTTGCCCGCCTTTCCGCGCCGCGTCGGTGTCGTCACCTCGCTGGCCGCGGCCGCGCTGCACGACGTGGTGACCGCGCTGCGCCGGCGCGCTCCACAGGTCGAAGTGGTCGTCTACCCGGCGCCGGTGCAGGGGATGGAGGCGCCGCCGTTGCTGGTGCGTGCCATCGACGAAGCCGGCCGGCGTGCCGAGGTGGACGTGCTGATCGTCTGCCGCGGTGGCGGTTCGCTCGAAGACCTGTGGGCGTTCAACGATGAAGCGGTCGTGCGCGCCATCGTGGCGTCGCCGATCCCGGTGGTGTGCGGTGTGGGCCACGAAACCGATTTCACGCTGGCCGATTTCGCCAGTGACCTGCGCGCCCCGACGCCGACCGCCGCAGCCGAGCTGGTCGCCCCTGAGCGGGCCGCCTGTCTGGCCTCGCTTGACCAGCGGCAAGCGCAGTTGCGGCAGGCGCTGCAACGCCGGCTCGACCGCGAGGCGCAGCGGCTGGACCGCGCCGGCCTGCGACTGTCCAGGCCGACCGACGCGCTGCGCCAGCACCAGCAGCGTCTGGCTTTGCTCGGGCAGCGCCACACGGCCGCGTTGCCCCGCGCGCTGCAGCACCACGGGCAGCGGCTGGACCTGCTCGCAGCGCGGTTGCAGGCGCTGGACCCGGCCCGCGTCCTGCAGCGCGGCTACGCCTGGATCACCGACGCAGAAGGCCGCACGCTGGTCTCTGTCGCGCAGGTGCAGCCGGGCGCGGCGCTGACGGCGGTGCTGCGCGATGGCCGGGTGCAGACCACCGTGACCGCCGTGACGGCCGCTCAGAGCGCAGACTGAGCGCCTTGCCTACAATCGCATAGACGTTTTTCACCCGTTCACCCACAAGAGGAACCCCATGGAACACACCCTGCCCGCACTCCCGTTCGCGATGGACGCCCTGGCCCCGCACATGTCGAAGGAAACCTTCGAATACCACTATGCCAAGCACCACCAGGCGTATGTCACCAACCTCAACAACCTGATCAAGGGCACTGACTACGCCGACCTTGATCTGGAAGCCATCGTCAAGAAGGCCCCGGCCGGTGGCGTCTACAACAACGCCGCACAGGTGTGGAACCACACCTTCTTCTGGAACTGCCTGAGCCCGAATGGCGGCGGCGCCCCGACCGGCGCGCTGGCCGACGCGATCGCTGCCAAGTGGGGCTCGGTCGATGACTTCAAGAAGGCGTTCCAGGCATCCGCCGTGGGCAACTTCGGCTCCGGCTGGACGTGGCTGGTGAAGAAGGCCGACGGCTCGGTGGACATCGTCAACATGGGCGCTGCCGGCACCCCGCTGACGACCGCCGACAAGGCGCTGCTGTGCATCGACGTGTGGGAGCACGCCTACTACGTGGACTACCGCAACATGCGTCCGAAGTTCGTCGAGACCTTCCTGAACAGCCTCGTGAACTGGGCGTTTGCGGAAGCCAACTTCGCCTGAAGTTCCGCGTCCGTGAGATGAAAGCCGACCTGTGGGTCGGCTTTTTGCTTTTCACGATCGAGAGAGTCAGCGCGAGGCTGCCAGACCGCTGCGCACCGCCCCCTCGATCGTTGCCGGATACGGCCCGTCCACATAATCCCCCGCCGCGCTCAGCCCCGCCGCAATCCGCGCCACTGGCCGCCGCAACCCCGGCACACAGCGAAACGTCGCCCGCTTCTCAGCCACCAGCTTCACCAGCACCGCGCCCTGCGCCCCCTCGCCGC
This sequence comes from Pseudomonadota bacterium, assembly GCA_041165285.1. Lineage (GTDB taxonomy): Bacteria > Pseudomonadota > Gammaproteobacteria > Burkholderiales > Burkholderiaceae_C > Sphaerotilus. Next base: position 3,138 of record JBEANV010000493.1, read on the forward strand.
GCAGCACCGACCGTGCCTGCGCCAGCAAGGCCGCGCTGGTCGCGTCCATCCCTTGCGCGACCCACGGCGCCGCGCCGCTGACGACAAACGCGAACAGCCCCGGCGTCATGCCCAGCGCGCCATGGTCGAACGCGAACTGCGCTGGCGCCTGCGGACCTTCGGCGAGCGCCACCATCGGTGCGGCCAGCCTGGCATTCGCCGCCTGCACATAGCCAGTGACGATCGGCTCATACCCGAACGCCGCCGCACTGGCCGACCACGCCGGAGCGATGTCGCGCGTCAGCCGGGCCGCTTCGCTGGCGCTGCAGGCGAGCACCACACGGTCGAACGGCGCGTCGTCAACCGTCCAGCCCGCGCCATCCGCCCG
>JBEANV010000494.1:0-2559 GCA_041165285.1 Pseudomonadota bacterium
GACTACGCCCGCGGCACGCTGGGCCTGCAGGCCCTGGTGGCGATCGGCGGCGACGGCACCATGACCATCGCCCAGCGGCTGGCGGCGGCCGGCGGCGTGCCGATCGTGGGCGTGCCCAAGACCATCGACAACGACATCATGGGCTGCGAGCGCAGCTTCGGCTTCGACACGGCGGTGGCCACCGTCACCGACGCGCTGGAGCGCGTGCAGACCACCGGCCAGAGCCACGGCCGCGTGATGATCGTCGAGACCATGGGCCGCTACGCCGGCTGGATCGCGCTGGAGGCGGGCCTGGCCGGGGCGGCAGACGTGATCCTGCTGCCCGAGATCGGCTACGACGTGGCGCGTGTGGCCGAGGTCTGCCGCGAGCGCAGCGCCCGCCGCCGCGCCACGCTGATCTGCATCGCCGAAGGGGCGAAGCCGGTGGGCGGCGCGATGACGGTCGCGCACACCGTCGAGGGCAGCCCCGACCCGATCCGCCTCGGCGGCGTCGCCCACGCGCTGCGGGCGCAGTTGCAGCCGCTGCTGGCCTGCGAGGTGCGGGCGACGGTGCTGGGCCATGTGCAGCGGGGTGGCTCGCCTACGCCGTTCGACCGCGTGCTGGCGACGCAGTACGGCAACGAGGCGGCGCGGCTGCTGCGGCGTGGGGACTTCGGGCGGATGGTGACGCTGCAGGGCGGGTGCCTGGGGAGCGTGGGGCTGGACGAGGTGGCGGGGTTGAACCGGTGTGTGCCGCTGGAGCATGCGCTGTTGGGGTGTGCGCGGGAGATTGGGGTGTGTCTGGGGGATGAGGATCTGCCCTGATGAGTGAAAAATTCCTGATCGGTAATTTTCTGATGGACGCCTCGCGATATTTGTTCTAAATTACCGATCAGTAATTTAAGAGATCAACGATGCTCAATGAGCCTCAAAAAATCCCGATCGGTAATCTCGATCAGCCTGTGGTGTTGCGCACCGCAACCGATGTAGGCCAAGTGGTGCGCGCGCAGCGCCAGTCCCAAGGCTTGCGCCAGACGGACCTGGCCGGCATCGGCCACACCGGCAACCGCCTGATCGTGGACATCGAGAAGGGCAAGCCGACCGTGCAGTTGCAGAAGGTGCTGGATGTGCTGGAGCTGCTGGGCCTGGAGCTGACGGTGCGGTCGAAGGCGTCGAGGTCGGCGCTGTGATGGCGCTGGAGGTCTTCCATGACGACGAGTGCGTCGGCACGCTCCACGACACCGAGCCGGTGAGCTTCGCGTATGCGCCGGCCTGGCTGGCGCGTCCTGGTGCCTTCCCGCTGTCCGCGATCCGGCTGCAGCCCGGCCCGATCACGTCGCGCGAGGTGCTGGCGTTTTTCGAGAACCTGCTGCCCGAAGGGGACTTGCGGGTCTACCTGTTGCAGCAGCGCAAGGCGTCCACGCTGTTTGCCCTGCTGCGCGAAGTGGCGGGTGACACGGCAGGCGCCTTCGTGCTGCTGCCGCAAGGGCAGGCGCCACAGCCAGCGGTGTACGACCCCACGACCTGGGCCGCCTTGGCCGACACGATCCGCAACCAGTCGGCCGCCGCGATCCAGACCGAGGACGGTCACGCCCGGATCTCCCTGGCCGGCGCACAGGACAAGGCATCGATCGCGATCCTGGACGGCCAGACGCCGCTGCTGCCAAAGGGGGCTGCACCGTCCACCCACATCCTCAAGCCCGACATCCGGCGGCTGCCCAAGGTCCGCGAGTCCGCCGCCAACGAGGCGATCATCCTGCGCACGGCAGCCCACTGCGGCCTGCGCACCGCCCAGGTGTTCTACGAGCCGCTGACCCGCGCCTGCGTCGTCGAGCGTTTCGACCGCTACCGCCGTGAGGACGGTTCGCTGGGGCGGCTGATCCAGTACGATTTCTGCCAACTCGCGGGCATCGCCTCCGAGCGTAAGTACGAGAAGGAAGGCGGCCCCGGCGTGGTCCGCTGCGCCCAGATCCTGCGCCAGTACAGCAGCAGCCCCGCCCAGGATCTGCAGGCCCTCGTGCAGTGGCTCTTTTTCAACCTGTACGTGGGCAACAACGACAGCCACGCCAAGAACCTGTCGGTCTATTGGCGGCCAGGACAGGGGGTGCGGCTCACGCCGTTCTATGACTTGATGTGTACGCGGGTCTATCCGGGGCTGTCGAGAGAATTTGCCTTCAACCTCGGTGGGCAGGTGCTGCCGGGTCAGATGGGAGCGGCGCAGGTGCAGGGTTTGGCGGAACAGATCGGCATGGGGCATCGCTACCTGCGATCGGTGGCGCGGACGCTGGCGGCGAAGGTGCCGGAGGCAATCGACCAGGCGGTGAACGAGATCTCCCCTCAGCTCACCCCGAGCGGGCGGACCTTTGCCGGGCAGCTTGCCGTGGAGGTGAAGTCGATGACACGGCGTCTTGCTGCGCGTCTGGGTGCCTAGACCCGCTCCTGACCTCAGCCAAATCGGCTCGGCAAATACGCCGCCGCATCAATCCACGGCCGCTCCCCCGCCACCATCTCCGCCACCAGCCGCCCCGCCACCGGCCCCAGCGTGAACCCCTGGTGCGAATGCCCGAAGTTGAACCACAG
>JBEANV010000495.1:0-3010 GCA_041165285.1 Pseudomonadota bacterium
CGCGGCCATCAGCAGGTTCTCGGTGCCGGTGACGGTGACCATGTCGGTGGTGATGCGGGCGCCCTTGAGACGCGGCGTGGCGGTGGCGTGGATGTAGCCGTGCTCGACGCGGATCTCGGCGCCCATCGCCCGCAGGCCCTTGATGTGCTGGTCCACCGGCCGCGAGCCGATCGCGCAGCCGCCGGGCAGCGACACCCGCGCCACGCCGAAACGCGCCAGCAGCGGGCCGAGCACGAGGATCGAGGCGCGCATCGTCTTCACGAGGTCGTAGGTCGCCTCGGTGGAGGTGATGTTCGAGGCATCGACGGTCACCACGTCCGGCTGCTCGGCCGTGCGGGTGGAGGTGGCGCCGAGCTGGGCGAGCACCTTGAGCGTGGTCGCCACGTCCTTGAGCACCGGCACGTTGGCCAGCGTCACCGGCTCGGCCGTCAGCAGCGTCGCGCACAGCTCGGGCAGGGCGGCGTTCTTGGCGCCGGAGATCGTGACTTCACCCTGGAGGGTGCGGCCGCCGCGAATGAGGAGCTTGTCCATCGGTGTGTGCCTGTGCGGGCGCGAGGTCCGGGCCGGGGGTCGGGCGGGCCTGTCGCACACCGCAGCGGCATGCACACGCCCGCGCCGCCGCCTGGGCCGCGCGCAGGGTGGTCAATGGTGGGAGGGGGTGGCCGGGGTGGCTTGCGCAGCCTGCGCCGTCCATTCGGTCGGGGTGAGCGTCTTCATGGACAGCGCGTGGATCTCTTCGCGCATGCGCTCGCCGAGGGCGGCGTAGACCATCTGGTGACGGGCCACGCGCAGCTTGCCGGTGAAGGCGCCGGAGACGATGGTGGCGAAGAAGTGTCGGCCGTCGCCTTCGACTTCGAGGTGCTCGCAGGACAGGCCGGCGGCAATGAAATCGCGGACTTGGGTGGGGGTGGGATCGGCCATGGTCGTGCGATTGTAGCGGGATCGGCCCTGCCCCTCACCCGCTCTCCTCACCGCACCTTCAGCGTGAACGTCCCCTCCGTCATCCCCAGAATCCCGCTGACAGAGCGCAACTGCAGGATGTGGTCACCCCGAGGCAGCGGCTCGATGGTGACGAAGAACCCATCGGACAGACCCACCTGAGGCGAGCCGGTCAGGCAGCCATCAACGGCCTTGAGATCGGCGGCGGCCGTGAAGCCGAAGGTCCGGGTCGTGATGCGGCGCGGCTTCAGGCTGCGACCATTCAGGCGCGCCTCGACGACGGAGTAGCTCTCGATCAGCGGGATCAGTCCGCCGCCCAGGAAGTCCGCGAACGTCTGGCCCGGTGCCGGTTCGAACGCCGGCGGGCTCGGACAGGGGTAGTCGCTCAGGAAGACAGCCACAGGGGCGAGGATCGCCTTGCCGACCGGCACCGTGCAAGTCCGGCTGAACGAACCACCCAGCGGCCCCACCAGAAACCAGACCGGCCCCTCCTGATTGACCTCGCAATCACCGCCCACGATGGCCGGGTTGGCATTGAACGGGATCGACAACGTCCAGCGCCAGAACGACTGCGCCCACTCGGCATGGCTGCGACCACGCCACGCGCCCTGTGATCCGTCGGACCGGGCCGAGGCATCGGATTGACCGGCATGGGTGGGGCTGTAGGTGGCGCCCGAAATACGGGCACCGCGCGCACCATCCATGCCCGCCTGCGCGGGCAGCGCCAGCACCAGGGCACCGACCAACGCGGCCACGGCCGTCAGCGGGAATGTCAGGGGGAACTTCATGATGACTCCTTGCAGTTGTATCGAACCGAGGACGGACGGAAACACACCAGTGATCGCGGATCACGCGGGCACGATGTTCTGGTTGACCCGGAACAGGTTGTCCGGGTCGTAGCGGCGCTTGAGATCGGACAGGCGGTCCAGATTGCCGCGGTAGGCCGCCTGCACCCGGGCGTCGCCCTCTTCCATCAGGAAGTTGATGTACGAGCCGCCCGCCGAGAGGTCGTGCAGCGCCGCGCCGTAGTCCTTGCACCAGCGGGTGATCGTTTCCCGGTCGGCGGGGTCGGGGCTGACCCCGGCGACGATCTGCGCGAACTGCGACCGCCGGTAGCTGAAGGCTGTTTCGTTCGGTCCGACCGCGTGGACCTGCCCGAGGACCGGGTAGAGGTGCATCAGCGAATGCAGCGTCGGTACCCGGGCGGCAAACTCGACATGCCGCGCGATGGCCTCGTCGCTGAGCGTGTCGAAGAAGTCGCCCCGCCAGTACCACTGCAGCCCCGCCGGGTACAGCGCGTCGAACATGCCCTGCAGCATGGGCATCGGCATGGGCTGGACCGCGTCGATCATCGGCGGCCCGAAGGCCCGGATGGGCTCGAACACCTGTCCGGCCCGTTCAGGCGGGCCGGTGTAGCACCAGACCACCGCGCAGACCGTCTGCCCGTGCAGCGCCGCCGGGAAGGGATCGACCGGAGGAATCTTGCCAAGGTGGACAAAGCCGCTCAGGTCGGGCGGCGCCGACACGATGAAATCGCGGTACCAGCGCAGCAGGTCCGCCATGCGCTCGATCGGCCAGATCGTCATGCCGCCCACCACGTCGCGCACTGGCTCCAGCCGGAACTCGAACGTGGTCACAACCCCGAAATTGCCCCCACCACCCCGCAACGCCCAGAACAGGTCCGGATGTTCGTTCGCCGAGGCCGTGACCGCCTCGCCGCTGGCCAGCACCACCTCGGCCAACAGCAGGTGATCGACCGTCAGACCGTATTGGCGACTCAGGTAGCCGATGCCACCACCGAGCGTCAGCCCCGCGATGCCGGTTGTGCCGTTGATACCCATGGGCAGCGCCAGCCCGTGGACATGGGTGGCCGCGTCGATCTCGCGCAGCAGGCAGCCAGCGCCGACCCGGGCCGTCCGTGCCACCGGGTCGACCTCGATCGACTTGAACAGCGACACATCCAGCACGACGCCGTCGTCGCACACGCCCAACCCGCCGCCGTTGTGTCCCCCGCCGCGCAGCGCCAGCAGTTGCTGGTGGTCGCGGGCCAGGCGCACGGTGTGCTGCACAT
>JBEANV010000496.1:0-3649 GCA_041165285.1 Pseudomonadota bacterium
GGGGGGGGGGGGTGGACGCCGTCGCGATAGAGTGAGCCCCGGATTTTACAGGCCTCCCCATGCAAGAGATCGAACTGAAGTTCCAGATTCCCCCGGCATTCCGCGAACGACTGGCCGGCGCGTTGCGCCAGGCGGATTGCCACACCACGCGCCTGCAGGCGCGTTACTTCGATACCAGCGACCGGTTGCTGGCGCGGTCGGCCTTCGCGCTGCGGCTGCGGCAGGAGGGCGAGGGCTGGGTCCAGACCCTCAAGGGCCGCGGTGATGGCCTGATGGTGCGGCTCGAACACAACGTACCGCTCGGCGCCGAATCGGGTGACGGAGCTCCCGTGCTGTCGCTGGAACGCCATGCCGGCACCCCCGCCGGTGCGGCGCTGATTGCGCTGCTGGCCCGTGCCGGGCGCACGCCGGCCGATCTGGCGCTGCAGTTCTCGACCGACATCACCCGCACCCACGCCGAGGTGCAGGCCGAAGGTGCCGTGGTCGAGCTGGCGCTGGATGTCGGGCAGATCGAGGGCGGCGGCGGGACGTTGCCGGTGTGGGAGATCGAGTTCGAGCTGGTCAGCGGGCCGGCCGAGGGACTGCTGTCGCTGGCTTACCTGTGGACGGAGGCCTTCGGGCTCTGGCTCGACGTGCGCAGCAAGGCCGAGCGCGGCGACCGGCTGGCGCGGCGGCTCGCGCACGGCGAGCCGCCGGCGATTCGGTCGGTGGACGCCGCGCTGCCCTGGCCTCGGCAGGTGGCGACCGCGCTGGCCCCGGTGCTGGCGCTGGCCAGCGAAGTGGCCGACGACCTCGCCTCTTCCGCGCAGCAGGTGGCGCTGGCGCAGGCGCTGGTGGTGCTGCTGGACGTGTTGCGCCGCGATCCGTGTGCGGCCGAGGTGATCGAGACCGTGACGCTGCTGGCCGGGCTGGTGTTCGACTCGGCGATCTGGCGCCGCGTCGAAACCCAGGCACTGTGGTTCAACCTGCTGGACTGGAGCTTGCCGGACGGGCGTTGATCGGACGGGCGTGCAGACGCGCCGTGTCCAGCGCGGTCTCCAGCGTTGGCGCGATGCCCTGGTCGCCCAGCAGCGTGTCGAAGCCGGACCGTGTCAGCAGCGACCTTGGCTGTTCGTTGAGCGCGGCGACGATCAGGCGCACGCCACGGCGCTGCAGTTGCCTGTGCAATTGCACCAGCGCATCCACGCCCGACGTGTCGATCGAGATCAGCCGATGCATCTCCAGCACGACGACACCGGTGTCCGCGCACAGCCGATCCGGCAGCGCTTCGACCTTGCCCACCGCGCCGAAGAACAGCGTGCCGTAGAGGCTGTGGACCTCGACGCCGTCTGGCGTGTCGGCCGTGGCCCGCTCGACCTGGAACAGCTGGCCCATGCGCCAGATGAAGAAGCCGCAGGCCAGCAGCAACCCGACCTCCACCGCGATCGTCAGGTCGAAGATGACCGTGAGGAAGAACGTGCCCAGCAGCACCGAGCGGTAGGGCAGCTTGAAGTGCCGCAGCCGAGCGAACTCGTGCCACTCGCCCATGTTCCACGCGACGAACAGCAGGATGCCCGCCAGCGCGGCCAGCGGCACGTTCATCGCCAGTGGCGCCGCCACCAGCATGATCGCCAGCAGCGCCAGCGCATGCACCATGCCCGCTACCGGCGAGACGGCGCCAGCGCGCACGTTGGTGACGGTGCGGGCGATGGTGCCGGTGGCCGGGATGCCGCCGAACAGCGGCACGACGAAATTCGCCACACCCTGCGCCATCAGCTCCTGGTTAGGGTCATGGCGGGCGAAGTCGCCCATGTTGTCGGCCACCCGCGCGCACAGCAGCGACTCGATCGCGCCGAGCAGCGCGATCGTCAGCGTCGGCATCAGCAACTGCTTGGCGGTGGCCCAGGTGAACTCGGGCAGGTCGAACGCGGGCAGCGCCTGCGGAATACCGCCGAAGCGCGAGCCGATGGTCTCCACTGGCAGGTTCAGCAGCCAGCTCGCCAGCGTCAGCGTCACCAGCGCGACGATCGGCCCCGGCACGCGCGAGATGACCCGTGCGCTGCGGCCTTCAACAATCTCGGCTGGCAGGATCGTGCCTGGCTTGAACAGCCGCAGCCAGACGAACAGCCCGCCCAGGCAGGCCCCGCCGAGTGCGAAGGCATAGGGGTTGAAGCTGCCCCGGTGTTGCCAGAGGGTGTGGATCTGGGCGAAGAAGTCGGCCGGCATCTTGTCGATCTTCAGGCCGAAGAGGTCGCGCAGCTGTGACAGCGCGATCAGCACCGCGATGCCGTTGGTGAAGCCGATGACGATCGACACCGGGATGTAGCGCACCATGCCGCCGAGTTTCATCAGCCCCATGACGAACAGCAGCACGCCGGCCAGCATGGTCGCGATCAGCAGGTTGGGCAGGCCGTAGCGCTCGATGATTCCGTAAATGATGACGATGAAGGCGCCTGCCGGACCACCGATCTGCACCTGCGAGCCACCGAGCGCGGAGATCAGGAAGCCCGCGATGATGGCGGTGTAGAGGCCCTGCTCGGGCTTCACGCCCGAGGCGATCGCGAACGCCATCGCCAGCGGCAGGGCCACGATGCCCACGGTGGCCCCGGCGCCGAGATCGGCGAGGAAGCGGGGGCGGTCATAGTCCGCCAGCGTGTCGCGCAGGCGCGGGTGAAAGCGGTGCAGACGCTGGAACCACGCCGGCTTCGACAGGAAAGTGGACCAGTTGTGCACGCGGGGCGTCTCCATCGGGTGGCCTGTGCCGGGTCATGGCACTGTCCCGTGCAGTGTGCGCCCGCTGGGTGCCGACGCGCTTACAACCGGGGCGTGCTGGCAGCCGGTATCGTGCGGCCCATGAAGAAGCCGCCCAGCCCGTCCACCCCAGGCCATTTCAAGGGCAACAAGCTGGCCTTGCCGAGCAAACCCTGTGCCACTTGTGGCCGCGAGATGACGTGGCGGCGGGCGTGGGCGAAGAACTGGGCCGAGGTGAAACATTGCTCCGACGCCTGCCGGCGGGGACGGCAGGCGGGCAGATAGCTGTTCGCAAGGTTCAGCGGATGCGCATCCCCGGTTGCGCCCCCGGGAATGGCTCCAGCACGAAGATCCCCGGGTTCTTCTTCTCGTCCGCATCGCTGGCGGCGAGCACCATGCCTTCGCTGACGCCGAACTTCATCTTGCGCGGTGCCAGGTTGGCCACCATCACCGTCAGCTTGCCTTCGAGGTCTTCCGGCTTGTAGGCCGACTTGATCCCGCTGAACACATTGCGCAGCCGGCCTTCGCCCGCGTCCAGCGTCAGGCGCAGCAGCTTGTCGGAGCCGGCGACGTGCTCGGCCTTGACGATCTTCGCGATGCGCAGGTCCACCTTGGTGAAGTCGTCGATCTTGATTTCCGGGGCGATGTCCTCGCCGCCCGGGATGACCTTCTCGGGTTCCGGCGCGGCGAAGAGTTCCTCCAGCAGCTTCGGATCGACACGCTGCATCAGGTGCTGGTAGGTGCCGATCGTGTGGCCGCCGAGGGCGCGGCTGGTGGCGTGGAAGTCGAGCGGCTCGACCTGCAGGAAGGCTTCGACCTGCGCGGCCAGCTTCGGCAGCACGGGCTTGAGGTAGATCGTCAGCAGCCGGAACGCCTCGATGCAGACCGAGCAGACATCGTGCAGCACGGCGTCCTGCCC
>JBEANV010000497.1:0-5669 GCA_041165285.1 Pseudomonadota bacterium
CTGGACGTCAACTACAAGAACTCGTTCGGCGCCCGCGTGTCAGCGGCAGGCTGGTACGACGCGGCCTACAGCGACCAGACGGTCAAGCCCTTTGCTGCGCCCTACACCAGCAGCTACTACAACAACACCTACAACAGCAAGGTCAAGCGGTTCAACGCAGGCCCTTCCGGTGAGGTGCTCGATGCGTTCGTCTGGGGCAACCTCGTGCTGGGTGAGGTGCCGGTCAATGTGAAGGTGGGCCGCCACGCCGTCGTGTGGGGCGAGGGGCTGTTGCTGGGCGCGCACGCGGTGTCGTACTCGCAAGCACCGGTGGACGGTGTGAAGGCATCGGTTTCACCGGGCGTAGAAACCAAGGAAGTGTTTCTGCCCATCGGCCAGGTGTCTGCCAAGGCGCAGGTCACGAGCGATCTGTCGGTGGCGGGTCAATACTTCTTTGAATGGAAGAACACCCGCGGACCGGATGGCGGCACCTACTTTGCCGGTGCGGACACTGCGCAGAACGTTGATCGCCTGTGGAATCCCCTTCTGCCCGCCGCCGCTGTGCCTGGGCAAGTCCTCAATCGTGCCGCTGCCTTGCAGCCCGGCAACACAGGCAACTGGGGCGTGATGGCCAAGTTGAACGTTCCCGCGATCGAGTCGACGCTGGGCGCCTATTACCGCAGGTTCAATGACTACCAGCCGTCCAGCGTGCAGTCGACCATTGTTCCGGGCGGTAATTCGACTTTCAGGTTCGTCTACCCCCAGGACATCACGCTGTACGGGCTCAGTTTTGCGCGCGCCATCGGGCCGGTCAGCTTCGGCTCCGAGGTGTCGGTGCGCAAGAACGCCGCGCTGCAGGCTTCCACCATCGGGGCCGACGGCTTGGGGCCGCGTGGTGATACCGCCCACGTGGTGGTCAACGGCATCTATCTGCTGCCCTCCACGCCACTTTGGGACAGTGGCAACCTGATTGTCGAGATGGCCTACAACCGGCTGCTTTCGGTCAACACCAACCCCAACCAGTTCAAGGGTGAGGGGTATGCCGGCTGCCCGGCTGGGCAGAGCCGCGTCAACGGCTGCTCGTCCAAGCAATTCGCGCAGATCGCTGTCAACCTGACTCCGGCGTATTACGGTGTCTTCCCTTCCTGGGATCTTGAGGTGCCGATCTCCATCAATTACGGACTGAAAGGCGTTTCGCCCAACAGTGGTGGCGGTGCAGAGAAAGCGCTCTCCTGGTCGCTGGGTCTGAAGGGCATCTACGATGCCAAGCACGAGTTCTCGCTGCGTTATGCCGACATCGGGGCCGCGACGCTGTATGGCCCCACCGGCCTGATCAACGGCGGGCGCGGTGCAGTGGGCATGACCGATCGTGGCTGGCTGTCGTTCACCTACAAGACGAGCTTCTGACTAGAACCCGACAACGTTGGAGATACCACACATGACCACATCCAAGTACTTTGCGTTGGCCCTGCTTTCGGGCGCCAGTCTGTCCGCCATGGCCGCAGTTTCTGCAGAGGACGCCAAGCAGCTGGGCACGACGCTCACCGAGTTCGGCGCCATCAAGGCCGGCAACGCCGATGGCAGCATCCCCGCCTACACGGGCGGGCTGCGCACGCCTCCCCCCAACTTCAAGCCCGACAGCGGGTTCTGGGCCGACCCTTACCCCACCGACAAACCGCTGTTTCGCATCGACGCCAAGAACATGGCGCAGTACGCCGACAAGCTGAGCGATGGCCAGAAAAACCTTCTCAGCAAAAACCCGGCAACCTACTTCATCGATGTTTATCCGTCGCGCCGCTCGGTGGCATTCCCGGATTTCGTGCTGAAAAATACCGTTCGCAACGCCACCAGCTGCAAGACCAAGAATGACAACCTGGCGCTGGAAGCAGGCTGCGCGGGTGGTTTGCCCTTCCCGATCCCGAAGAGCGGCTACGAGGCCATGTGGAACCAGTTGGTGCGCTATCAGGGCAACGGCTCGACAACGACGTCGTCGGCTCGCTCCTGGGTGGTCGATACCGCGGGCCGCCCCACGATGACGGCCGAGCAATTCACCCGCAGCGAGTTCCCCTACTACCAGACCACCTTGACCGACCGCGACCCGACCATGTCGATGCGGGTGTACTCGATGACGTTGGCCCCGGCGCGCAGTGCCGGCGCGATGACGGGCCTGATCGACAACATCGACCCGGTGGCCAAGTCACGCGCCGCCTGGAGCTACACGCCCGGCCAGCGTCGCGTGAAAGGGTCGCCGGAGTTCTCGTACGACACGCCTGTCGGCAGCATGGGCGGCGTGACGCTGTTCGACGAGCTGTTCATGTTCTCCGGCAAGATGGACCGCTTCGATTTCAAGCTGGCCGGCAAGAAGGAGATGTTCATCCCGTACAACTCCTACAAGGGCAGCTTCGAGTGCCCGGCGGACAAGGCCATGATGGCCAAGCATGCCAACCCCGCGTGCGAGCGCTGGGAACTGCACCGCGTGTGGGCGATTGAGGCGACGCTCAAGGCGAACAATCGGCATGTGTATTCGAAGCGCACCTACTACCTGGACGAAGACCACACGGGTGCCGGCCTGTACGATGCCTGGGATCAGAGTGGCGCCCTGTACCGATCGGGCTTTGTGGGCTATTTCCAGATGTACGACAAGCTCCAGCCCTGGGGCCAGCGCACCGTGCTGTACGACTTCAACAAGGGCAACTACGCCTACATCAACGACACCGCGGTGGGGGGCTACAAGGTCGAAGCGCCGCTCAGCGAGCGTGAGATGGCCCCTGAAGCGACCGTGGCACGCGACACGCAGCGCTGATCCTTGCTGAACGGTATCCCCATCGCCATGGCGCTGACCACTACTTCAAGCACGACCTCGCGCCAGCGATGGTGGTACCGCCGGCCGGGTACACGCAGCCTGGCGATCGCCGCCAGTGCGATGGTGTTGATCGGCAGTGTTGTCGCGGATTCGGTCGTTCGGCTACCGGACGTGCTCGACACGCCGACAACGCTGCGTGCAGCGGCCAACCGCTCGACGGTCACGGGCATTGCCCGGTCGGGCCAGGTTCTGGTCGCCGTCGGACCGCGCGGCATGATTCTCCGGTCTGCCGACGGTGCAGCCACCTGGAAACAGGTGACGGCACCTGTCGGCGCCGACTTCACCTCGGTGCGCTTCTCCGGACCGGACACGGCCTGGATCGTCGGACATGACTCGGTGATCCTGAAGTCCACGGACGGCGGGTTGAACTGGGAGCGCATGCTGGACGGGCGGGGACTGCTGAAAACGCTGACACAGGCCGCCCGGACCGACCCTGTGCTGGCCAAGTCCGTGGCGCGGACCATGCGCCAATCGGCCACGCCGGACACATGGCCGTCCGCCTTGATGGACGTGCATTTCGTCGATGCCAATCGGGGCTTCGCTGTCGGCGCGTTCGGGCTGTTGCTGGCCACGGCCGATGCCGGAAAGACCTGGCAGCCCTGGGTGAATCGGGCAGACAACGAACGCCAGTTCCATCTCTATGCCATGCATGGCGAGGGCAACCAGCTCTACATCGCCGGCGAGCAGGGTCTGCTGCTGCGCCTGGATGAGGTGGCGCAACGATTCGTCCGCGTGAAGACGCCCTACAACGGAAGTTACTTCGGTGTTCTGGTGGCCGGGAACCAGATCCTGGCCTATGGCCTGCGCGGCAATGCGTACCTGAGTGGCGATGCTGGGGCCTCCTGGAACCGGATCGAAACCGGGACCGAGGTCAATCTCGTGGGGGCCGGACTGGTGCCCGGCCGACTGTGGGTGGCCACCCAATCGGGGGACATCCTGACCGGACCACTGGCGGCAGGCAAGCTGGAACGAACGGCCTCCCTGCCGGGCCCCGACGTTTACGGTGCCGTGGCGCTCGATGCCGGCCGTCTGGCCGTGGCGCGCCTGAACGGCGTCGTGACCGTCAACGCCCAGCTGGCCAATTGAAGCCGAAGCAGGGCCGCCGAGGCCCTGCCAACTGAAGAATCGTCAACCATGAGCGTACCAGTCGAACAATCCGCCATGCCGGTCGTGCGCGATGTCGCCGACTTCGACCGCCAGTCGGGCAACCGGCTGGAGCGGCTGGTCTTCAACAACCGGATCGCGGTCTTGCTGATCGTGGGTCTGGCGACGCTGGCACTCGGGTTCTTCGCGTTGAAGCTGCAGGTCAATGCCAGCTTCGAACGCATGATTCCGGTCGGCAGTCCGTACATCCAGAATTACCTCAAGTACCGGTCGGAACTCCCGGGGCTGGGCAACACGATCCGCGTCGTTGTCGAGAACAAGAGCGGCGACATCTACGACCCCGAGTACCTGCAGACGCTGCAGAAGGTCAATGACACCCTGTACCTGATCCCGGGCATCGATCGTTCGTGGATGAAGTCCCTGTGGATGCCGATCGTGCGCTGGCGCCAGGTGACGGAAGAAGGCATTGCCGGCGGCCCGGTCATGCCCCAGGACTACAGCGGCAATCAAGCCTCGATCGACAAGCTGCGCGACAACATCGGGCGCGCCAATATCGTGGGCAGTCTCGTGGCCAAGGACGAGCGATCGACCATGATCGTCGCCCCGCTGCTGGACAAAAACCCGAAGACCGGGCAGGCGCTGAACTACGGCGAATTTTCGCGCGCGCTGGAAGCGCAGGTTCGCGGTTTCGAAGGCCCCAAGACGGGCATCTACATCCTCGGTTTCGCGAAGATCGTCGGCGACCTCATCGCCGGCATGCGCGAGGTGATGATGTTCTTCGGCGTGTCGGTGGTGATCGCTGCCCTGTTCGTCTACTTCTACACGCGCTGCCTGCGCAGCACGGTGCTGCTGGTCTGCGCCGCCATCGCTGGCGTGATCTGGTTGCTGGGCCTGATGCAGTTGCTTGGCTACGAGCTGGATCCCTACTCGATCCTGGTGCCCTTCCTCATCTTCGCGATCGGGCTGTCGCACGGCGCCCAGAAGATGAACGGCATCCTGCAGGACGTCGGGCGTGGCACGCACAAGTACGTCGCTGCGAGATACACCTTCCGCCGCCTGTTCATGGCGGGGTTGACGGCACTGCTGACCAACATCGTCGGTTTCGCGGTCTTGGCCATCATCGACATTCCCGTGATCCGCGACCTGGCGATCACCACCAGCATCGGCGTCACGGTGCTGATCTTCACGAAGCTGGTGCTGATTCCGGTCACGCTGTCCTACATCGGCGTCAGCCAGGCTGCCGCACGCCGCGCGCTGACCGACGACAACGAAACTGCGCAAGGCAAAGGCTGGCGCGCACGGTTGTGGATCGGACTCGACCGCCTCACCGAGCGGCGTGGCGCCATCATCGTGATCAGCATTTCGGCCGTGCTGACGATCGCCGCCTCGATCGTGATGCTGCAACTGCGCATCGGCGACCTCGATCCAGGGGCGCCGGAGCTGCGGCGTGACTCCCGCTACAACCAGGACAACGCCTACGTCACGGCGCACTATGGCCTGTCGAGCGACCAGTTCGTCGTCATCATGACCACCGGCGAAGACGGCTGCAGGCTCTACCGATCGCTGCGCTTGATGGATGCCCTGGCGATGGCGTTGCGGGAGACCCCCGGGGTCCAGGCGACCACCTCGCTGGCTGAAACCGTGCGCTTCATCACCTCCGGCATGGCCGAAGGCAGCGGCAAGTGGCTTGCGATCAGCCGAGACCAGGAGATCACCAACACGG
>JBEANV010000498.1:0-5967 GCA_041165285.1 Pseudomonadota bacterium
GTAGGGTTCCTGGGCGTACTCGTGGGCGAGCTTGAGGAACAGCAGGTAGGTGAGCTGCTCCAGGTAGTCGCCGTAGCCCACGCCGTCGTCGCGCAGGGTGTGGCAGAAGTTCCAGACTTTCTGGACGAGGGTGGAGGTGTTCATGGGGTCGGGGCGCTGCGGTAGGCTTGGCGGGGATCGTTGGGATTGGGGTAGATGCGCAGCAGTTGGCCGCTGCCCACGAGGGAGTTCAGGATGCGCCTGCGCAGATCCACGCCATCAGGATGGCGGCCGAGCAGTTCAGCCAGTGCGCGCAGGCTCAGGCAATGGTGGTCGCACAGTGTCAGCACCGTCCGCTTGAGCGTTTCCGGAGTGGCACGATCGCGCATCGCCACCGGAGCGGCCAGCACCCGAAGCCGATCAAGCTCTTCGGGTGACAGCATGTGCAGATCCACGATCACCCGCAAACCAGCGGCAGAGCCGGTATCGTCAGCGGTGGCGGCAAGCTCCGGTGTTAACGCGGCAAGCTCCGGTGTTAACGCGGCGTCCATGCGGTGCCACGCCGGGTAATAGACCGTCCCGCGTCCGCTGCCTTCAGAGATCAAGTACCCGCGTCGGACCAGCGCGCTCAAGGTCTTCGTCAGATCGGACGGATGCTCGGTCGTGATTTCCTTCAACCTGGTGTGGTTGACCATGTTCTCCGCCACCGCCGTGACCAGTGCCAGCCGTTCCAGTGCCGAGAGTTCCGCACAACGCGCCGTGCCCAGGCGCGTTTCCAGTTCGGTCACGGCTTCCGCTGGCAACAGGCTGCTCATGTGCAGTGCGATCAGCGTCTGTTCCAGTTCGGTGTTCTCCTGCAGTACCGGGCGACGCCAGTGCTGCTCGGCCCAATTGCGGTAGATCTTCGGCAGCCCCGAGCCGGCATGATCGCCGTAGCCCACGAGCTGGAACATCACCTGCACCCGCCGGTTGCGGCAATCGCTGGTGCCACCGCGCACGGCCTGTTCGGGCGGGATGCGCATCAGGCCAGGATTGCGAAACCCGAACATGTCCGGCCGCTTGACCACCAGCACCGAGGCGTGTCCCGAAAAGTCGGCATGGATCAGGGTGTTGACCAGTGCTTCGCGCAGGGCCTCGTGAACCGGGGTGTCCTCGATGCGCTGGCCGTCGTGGAGCTGGAACGGGACTTTCAGATCGGCCGTCAGCTTCCGGTACACGAGGCGGAAGAAGTCATAGACATTGCCGGACCAGGAGCCGTCGGGCACGAGGCGGTCGATCCAGCGTTTTTCTGCGCGGGCCTCCGGGCGTTCCTGGTAGTCCACCATGTAGTGCGGCAACTCGTCACGGATGACCTCGGCGCGCCCGAACATCAGCAGCCCGGCCAGTCGCAAGCCGCTGTGGCCCTGCTCGCGGTCGCGGCCATGGGCGCCAATGCATTCGAGGAATTCGGGCACCGGCAGGTCGGCCCAGACATGACCGGGCTTCACTGCGGTGAAGTGGTTGCGGTAGGCCGCGACGGTGCCCATGTCGAGGTCGGCGAAATCGAAGCCCTTCAGCACGCGCTCGTCGCGGCTGCTCTCGACCCGCTCGGCCAGCAGGCGCCGAACGGTTTCATCGTCGGCCTGATAGTCGCCTTCATGGCGGCGCAGGTAGGTGCCGCCCAGTGGATTGGCGCCCAGGTGGACAGGCCGGCTCTGTCGGGTCGCACGGGGAACCCTGATCCGCAGCACAGGATGCCCGTCCATCTCGACCGGCTGCACGTCGGCATCGGACAGGAGGTTGATGCTGATCTGCTTGCGGTTGTGCAGGTTGTCCCAGATCGCCTTGCGCACCCGCTCGACATCGGCCAGACCGAGGATGCGGAACTGTCCACGCGGCTTTTCCTGCACGCCGAGCAGGACCACGCCACCTTCGGTGTTGGCCATCGCGCTGTAGGTTTTGCAGAAATCGTCGGGCAGCTCGCCTCGCCCGTCGCGACCCTGTGCGGCCTTGCACTCCAACTCGACCGACTCAGCCAGTGTGGCCAGGTCGAGGCTGTCATCGTCCCAGGTGTTCATGGGCGGCTCATGGGGTGGCGGTGTGGTTGTCTTGCCGATCCAGCCGGGCGCGGGCGGTCAGCAAGGCGCTGTGGATCTTCTGCTGGAAGACTTCCCGCGGCGGCAGCACGGTCAGGTACTCGGCGACATGGATGCCGGACTGGTCCAGCTCCAGCAGCTCGATCTGTTCCTGCTTCTTGCCGGTACACAGGATGATGCCCAGCGGGGGCAAGTCGCCCGGCTCCTGGTCGTGGCGGGCCAGCCAGCGCAGGTACAGCTCCATCGGGCCCTTGTACTCGGCCTTGAAGTCGCCCAGCTTCAGCTCGATGGCCACGAGGCGGCGCAGCTTGCGGTTGTAGAACAGCAGGTCGATGTAGAAGTCGTCGCTGTCGAGCTGGATGCGGCGCTGGCGGGCGACGAAGCTGAAGCCGGCGCCGAGTTCGAGGAGGAAGGTTTCCAGCTCGCGCAGGATGGCGTCTTCGAGGTCTTTTTCCAGATAGCGGTCGGTCAGCCCGAGGAAGTCGAGCACATACGGGTCTTTCAGCAGCGCGGTTGGAGCCACTTCGCCCTTGGCGCGCAGGGTGTCGAGTTCCAGGCGGATGAGTTCCTCGGGTTGTCGGGACAGGGCGGTGCGCTCGAACAGCATCGAGTCGATCCGGCCGCGCAGGGTGCGCACGCTCCAGCGGTCGAGGCTGGACATCTCGGCGTAGAAGTCGCGGGCCAGCGGGTCTTTGACGGGCAGCAAGACCAGGAAATGCGACCAGCTCAATTGTCGTGACAGTGTCGCGACAATGTTTTCGGTGTCGAAAAGCTGGGCGAACTGGACCATGCGGCGAAGATTTTTCTCCTCGAAGCTGCGTCCGTAGTCCGCCACCAGTTGGCGCGACAGGGTCACGACCAGGGTTTCGCCGTAACCGGCGCGTTGCCCGGATAGCACTTCGGTGCTGATACGGTGGCCGATGCGCCAGTACATCATGGTCAGGCTGGCATTCACGGCGGCCACGGCGACTTGCCGGGATTGCTCGATCAACTGCCGGAGATCGGTCAACAGTTGCGGTGCGTCGCCCGCCTTGATGGACTTGCTCATGTGGCCTCCTTGCTTTTTCGCCCATGTGGTTTTTTCAAGGTGATCGCCATGTTCCCGACAGCAGCATGCAAGCACGACTGGCCGGCTGGCGCGTGCTTCCCTACAATCGCAAACTGCAGGTAAGCGTGAGACTTGTAGAGGTTGCTGGCAACGGCGACAGCCCGAACGGGTGGAATCCTCGAACTCAGGGCCTGCACCCCTTTCCCCTGCCAACGCCCGCATCTGCGGGCGTTTTGCTTGGTGGGGCGCTGTGGCTGTCGGGCGTTCACATGGGGCGGCCCGTCCGGCTTCGACAGCCTGCACCACGCGCTGCACGTCGGTGGTTTCCTCGCACCAGAGCTTCAGGCCATAGCCTTCGGCGCGGCCCTTGTGGCGGTACACCGTCTTGGCCATCAGGCGCAGGTAGCGGTCTTCCACTTCGCCGTAGGGGTTGCGATGCACGGCGAAGAAGACGCCCGACGCCACTGCATCGGCGAGTTGCAGTCCGGCCAACTGCTCGTGGTTAACGGCGCGGATGCGCGCCGGGTCGAGGACCGACCAATCGACGCGCACATCGTGGTCGGCCTTGCCGTCGCGGAGCTTTTCCAGGTAGCCGCGCAAGTCGTCGTAGGACATGGCGCTGCGGTTGGAGAACACCATCTCCACCTGGCCGTCACCCTGTCCGGTGCGGCGGTGGTCACGGCAAAGCCACGACACGCGCTCGACCAGCAGCCGGGTCGCGTAGTGGTACAGCGCATAGGCTTGTTGCTGGAACACCTCCGGTTCGGCAATCGACGGTTTGTGGATCAGCACGCTCACGGTGCGAACCGGCGCGGTGCCGATCAGCCGGGCCAGCGGGACGCGCTGCTCGTGCCTGAGGTGGCGGAAGTGCAGGGGCTTCTTGGGTTCCTTCTTGAGGATTTCCCGTGCCTGTCGGGCCAGTTGCACCACCTGCAGGTCGTTTTCCTTGCGGGTGACGAGGGCGGACAGCACGAACCAGCGCGAGCTGCCCTGTTCTTGCGGCAGGAACTTGAAGCCCTCGTCGCCGGACTCGTCCACATAGGCCACGAAACTGGCGCTCATGCTGTCGCCTTGGCCGGCCGCCCACGCCGCGCAGCCGGTGCGGCGGCCGCCCGCTCCGCCCGAATCCGCACCAGCAGCCCCGCCGCCGGCTCGTCGCCCGGGTCTTGCGGCACCAGTTGGCCGGAGAAGGCGACCTTGAGGATGTTTTTGCGCTGGGCGGCGGATTGTTTCAGGGCGTGCTCGATGGCGCGTTCCTGCTCCGCCGCAGCGTTCAATTCGCGGTCAACCTGTCGAACGATCTGCTTCAGTTCATCCAGCGGGGCGATCGGGAAACTGATCCGCTCGACAATCGATTTGTTCAGGGCTGGCTGGTTATTGCCGCTGCTGCCTCGGCGGGTTTCTTCGTACTGGGACCAGAGCCAGTAATAAACGTACTCGGGTGGAATTTCAGTTTCACATGCCCAGATGGCTGCGCAGTTTTGATTGTTCGCTGCTGGAATATCCAGAATTGCGACCTGTCCGCGGGTTTTTCCTTCGCCGATCATGCCGAGCATCACACTGCCGATCGGGTTGATCTGCGTGCTGGTGTTTTTCAAACCTTGTTCGGTGATCATTTCCTTGGTGGCGGTGATCCGTGAGAATCTGACTTCGCCTGAACTTACCCAGGGAATTGCGCCGTCCCAATAGCTTGGTTCCTTGCGGCTTGGTGTGGCGCCAATGGCCACTTGAAAGCATTGTCCGATTGAACTCCAAACCCAGCCTTTTGGTAGTTCGGGTAGACCGGATGTTTCCGGCCGCGTCGGCTCCGAGTATTTTTTCTTCCAACCCTTCGGCGCCGCCTTGCCCTGTTCCGCGAACTTGGCGAGCTGCTTGGCTTCCCAGCGGGCGCGGCGTTCCTTCAGGATGCTCTCCAGCAGTTGGGTGCCGGTTGCGGTAGGCGTGTGCTGCGTGCGCCATTGCGCGGTGAGGGCGCCTTCGACAGCGGCTTTCAGCAGCGATTGGCGGTATTGGCTGAGTTTCTTCTGCGCGGCCTTGAGTTCGGACACGCCAGCGTCGAGGTCGGACAGGAGTTCTTCGAGTTTTTCGACGATGCGGGTTTGTTGTGCTGGCGTCTCGAAGGAGAACGAGTACGCGCTTATGTCCCTTGGCCTGACGGCAGGATAGAGCGCCCCTTGCACAACCTCGGTCATCGCCTCGATGAAGTCGTGCGCCTGCACCAGCGCAAAAAGGAACTCGGGCTTTAGCCAACGGGAGCGCAGGACATGAAAGCCTGTGGAACCGATTGCCCCATCCAGTTGTTCAGTGACGAGTGCAACAGCGTTCAGGTTCGGCCGAGTCATGGAAATCAGCACATCGCCCGACTTGAGAACTTGTTTGGCCCGACTGGGCGCCTGATGCAATGCCAGTGCTTTGGGATCTGAGATCGTCTTTGTCTCGCGGTCGATGCTGCTGATGTCCATGTAGACGAAATCCCCAGAAGGCCCAGACTGATCGACTGGTTCGCTTGTCAACTCACCAAGGGTGCCGGGCATTTCGGTTCTGGAATCACGCACAGGCATCATTTCCCTTCGTCACGACTGTCACTGCGACAGCCGCTTGCTGGCCAAAGTATCGGCCTGTATCTGAGATTGGATACATGGATCGGCGTCCGCGCCAACGCGCGTCAACCGCCGTCCGGAGCAGCGGTCAGCAGGTCGATCAGTGCGTTGCACACCCGCTGGTGTGCGCCTTCAGACAACTGCCCAGCCACGGCCTGAACCAGACCAGCATGGGCGGTGAAGAGCTTGGCCGGACGGGCATAGCTGGTCAGTCGGAGACCGCCCGATGCGAAATCGTCGGCAACCAGCTCCACAGCGCGGGCAT
>JBEANV010000499.1:0-2984 GCA_041165285.1 Pseudomonadota bacterium
CCATACCCCTACAGGGTATTTCAGGCAAAAACGGCCAGCCGGGACCAGTCGGGCACCCCGAAGTGACCACTGAACGCAGACCGGACCCCGTGTTCCCTGCCCGTCCCCGGGTTCTGTCCCCGGCACTTTGCGACCTGTCCCCGGCAGTGTCCCCGGCTGGAAAACGTCGGCGTGAACCCATGCGCACCCAATCGGGCACAAGCGGGCGACCCGTCCCCGTGTCCCCGTTGTCCCCGGCTGTTTTGAAGTCAAGGTAGCGATGCACCCCTAAATACGTCAGGGGGGTATGTGAACCGATCCGGGTTCAAGTCCTGCAGCAGATGCGCCCGACCCCTTCGCCCTGGTGCAAGACACGACCCCGACAGGGGGCCACCGACCCGCCAGACCCGCAATCCCGGAAGGAAGAACCGGCCATGAAGAACCGGAACCAAGAAACTGAAAATACGTTCAAGACCAGTCACTTACGTGGCCGATCATGTTGGCCCCGGCCCACCACTCACCTGAAAAGCCCCAGCGCCTCCCGCGCTGGGGCTTTTTCTTTGCCTCAGAAGCCCGTCAATTCGTGACATATGACCGCCACACAGGCGGCTCAGACCACCTGACTGCCCGCCGTCCACAGCCTTGAGGATGCCGCCCTCCACCCCGGGCGCTACAAGCAGTCTCGATCCACCGATCAGACTCTCAGGAGCAGAACCATGGCTTACCTCTTTCGCGGTCGCCTGTGTGGCGCCCTTTGTGACGACTGTTCCGAGCCACTGGCGAACGTCCAGATCCGGCTCTACCGCCTGCGCAGCGACCAGGACGCCACCCGGCTCGCCGTCGCCGAGACCAAGGACACCTTCGCCGTGCTCACCGACGAGCAGATCCGGGCCAAGGCCGGCGCCCTCCTCGCCGAGTGCATGACCGACGAGTCCGGCCACTTCACGGCCAAGCTGGGCGAGGACCAGCGGTACGCGGGCGAAGCGTTCGAGATCGATGTCTACTGCGGCACCGTCCCGCACCGCCGCCCCGACCCCCCGCCCAAAGGCCCCGTGCAGTTCACCATCACCACGGTGCAACCCCAGTGGCGCCAGCGCGAGAACGACCAGATCGCCGCCTGGGACCATTGCCTGACCCGGCGCTTCTGGTGCTTCATCCGCGCCCTGTTCGACGCCTGGGTGATTTGCGGCCGGGTCACCGTCTGCAGCACCGGTCTGGCCGCCGAAGGACTGACCGTGTACGCCTTCGACCGCGACTGGCTCGCCGACGACCCGATCGGCTCGGGCGTGACCGACGCCGCCGGCAAGTTCCGCATCGACTATGTCGGCGCCGATTTCCGCCGCGGCACCTGGGTCAACATCGAGCTGATCGGCGGCCCCGATGTCTACTTCCGCATCGACGGCCCGTCCGGCACGCCGCTGCTGACCGAATCCCCCAGCCAGGGCCGCGCACCCGGGCGCGAGAACGTCGGCCCCTGCTGCTGCGTCGCGCTGTGCGTGAAGGAAGCACCGCCCGTCGAACACGCCTGGTTCACCCGTGTCGGTGACTTCAACATCTACAGCGACATCGACAGCACCACCGGCCTGACCACCACCGCCCAGCCCGCCGGCTTCCCCAACCAGCACGGCGGCCCCGGCTTCGGCTTCTGGCAGAGCCCCCGCCTCGTCGGCGACTGCCCGACCCGCCACCCGGCCACCAGCCAGCCGCTGCGCTACCGCTTCCTGTGGCGCCCGAGCGGCAGCCTCACCACGCCGTCGCCGATCACCGGTCCGATGGTCGTCGCGCAGAAGGTCGGCACGCGGCCGGTGACATGGAACTACGGCCTGCCCGGCGATCCGGCGACCCACCCGCAGGATGTCTGGATCACGCCCACCGGCGGCTACACCGGCCCGATGCCGGCACCCTTCCCCGCCGCGCCCCCCGGACCGCCGCCCGGATCGTGGGGCGCGATGCCGCCGCTGATGCTGCAGCCGGACGCCGATGGCTGGGTCACGATGCCGCCGGATGCAACCAACCAGGGTTTCTCCGGGCCGCTGATGCGCGTGGACACGAACGCGCTGGTGCCGGGCGGTGCAGCACCGGGCACAGGCGCCGGCAACCCCGTCCCGGCCGGAAGCCAGCGCAACGGCGTGGACATCTCGATCCTGTTCGAGGCCGCGCCCGTCTCCGGCCCGGGCGCGACCCTCGGCAACCAGCTCGACCGGCTGCACGTCAACAACTGGGTCGAGGTCGCCGAGTTCAACCTCGACCAGTTCACCGCGCCGGGCGCGACACCGTGCGAAGGCATCACGAACATGGTGGACCTGCGCTACACGGTGGACCACGAACTGGTGAGTTCGTGGGCGCTGGGGATCTCGACCTCCGCCTCGATCCCGGGCGGAACGCCGACGCTGCCGGGCCTGGGGATACCGCCCGTGCCACCCGACCAGTTCAGCTCGGTGCGTGGCGGCCATGGTCAGGTGCATCTGAACACCAGCGGCTGGCCGCAGTGCGCCTACATGGTGACGTTCACGCGCAGCCTGAAACTCACCGATGGCGAGGACGACGACTCGGGACGCGGCGGCGTGGTGGCCGTGTTCTGCAAGCGGTAGCGACTGATTGCAGCCGAACGCGGCTGGATCAGCGGCGCAGCGTGGTGGCGCGGCCGGGCAAGTCCAGCCGCGTCACCACCGGCTCGCTGCGCGCCACCACCCGCCCCGCCCGCAGCACCAGCAGCCGGTGCGCCCGGAGCCGCAGTGCCTCGACCACATCCCGCGCCTGCAACAACACGAGATCCGCCCGGCAGCCCACGTCCAGCCCGTGGCCCTCCAGCCCGAGGATGTGCGCTGGCGTCGTCGTCACTGCGGCGAAGCACTGCTGCATCGCCGCCTGCGAAGTCATCTGCGCGACGTGCAGGCCCATGTGCGCGACCTCCAGCATGTCGCCGCTGCCTAGGCCGTACCACGGGTCCATCACGCAGTCGTGCCCGAACGCGACCGGCACGCCCGCGGCCAGCAGCTCCGGCA
>JBEANV010000500.1:0-2945 GCA_041165285.1 Pseudomonadota bacterium
GGCGAGGTGCAGGTCGGGTCGGCCGCCAGCGTGGCGGTGGCGGTCATCAGCGAGGCCACGAGGGCGAGGAGCTTGTGCATGGGGATTCCTGAGGGAGTGGGAGTTGGTGAAACCCATTGAACCCATCCGACATGAAGCCAGCGTGAAGTGAAAATGAACAATCGTGCGCAGCTCGCCGCGTCAACCCGCCACAGGTTCGTGGTCGCGGTCCGGTCGGTGCCAGGGATCGACATGGGTCATCAGGTTGAGCACGCGGTGGAGCTGCATGACGCGGTGGCGGGCTTCGACGGCAATGTCATGGCCCTGTTCCACCGTCAGTGTCGCGTCCACCTCGATGTGGGCATCGACAACGATCATGTCGCCCATCTTGCGGGTGCGGATGTCGTGGACGCCGCTGACACCAGGTGTCTCGACCAGCGTGCGGCGGATGGCAGCGAGTTCTTCGTCATCGACGGCGCGGTCCATCAGGTCGTGCATCGCCTCCCAGGCGAAGGCCCAGCCCATCCGGCCGACCATGAAGCCGACGATCAGCGCCGCGATCGGGTCGAGGATCGGATAGCCCAGCAGATTGCCGGTGATGCCGATGCCGACCACCAGCGACGACGCGGCATCCGAGCGTGCATGCCACGCATTCGCCACCAGCAGGCTCGACTTGACCCGCTTGGCCACCACCAGCATGTAGCGAAACAGGGCTTCCTTGGCCAGCAGCGCAGCCCCGGCGACCCACAGCGCGATGACGCCGACTGGCGCCACCGTCTCGGGGGATTGCAGCTTCTGGAACGCCGACCAGACCATGCCGAGGCCCACCGCCAGCAGCAAGGTGCCGAGCACCAGCGACGCGGCGTTCTCGACCCGCTGGTGGCCATAGGGATGGCTGTCGTCGGCGTCACGCTGGCTCTGGCGGTTCGCCACCAGCACGACAAAGTCGGCCACCAGATCGGACAGCGAGTGGATGCCATCGGCGATGAGGCCCTGGGATTTCGACAGGACACCCACCGTGATCTGGAGTGCGGTCAACAGCAGGTTGACCACCACGCTCACCCAGGTGCTGCGGGCCGCAGCAGCGGCACGCTCCTCGGCGGAGTATTCGGTGTCTTCGGGGTCGTCGGTCGGGTTGGAAAACTGCATGCCCCGAAGCGTACCCGAACCGTGCAAGGTCAGCGCAGCGCCTGCGCCTCGGCCGCCAGCTGCGTGATGCGCGCCCAGTCACCGGCCTGGACCGCGTCGGCCGGCGTCAGCCAGGAGCCGCCGCAGACCTTGACGTTGGGCAGCGCGAGGAACTGCGGCGCCGTCGCCAGGGTGATGCCGCCGGTGGGGCAGAACACCACGTCGTGGAAGGGGCTGGCAAACGCCTTGAGCAGGTTGATGCCGCCCACTGCCGTCGCCGGGAACAGCTTCAGGAAGCGGTAGCCGTCGGCGTTGGCCATCATGACTTCGCTGGCGGTGGAGACGCCCGGCAGCAGCGGCAGGCCGATGTCCAGACAGGCGCGGCCGATCTCGCTCGTGTAGCCCGGGCTCACTGCGAACTGGCAGCCTGCGTCCTTGGCCGCCTGTGCGTCCGCAATGGAGCGCACGGTGCCCGCACCGACGATGGCCTCGGGGACGGCAGCGACCATGGCGCGGATGCAATCCAGCGCGGCCGGTGTGCGCAGCGTCACTTCCAGCACACGCACACCGCCGGCCACCAGCGCACGGGCCAGCGGCACGGCGTCTTCGACGCGGTCGATGACGATGACGGGGATGACGGGGCCGCAGGCGGCGAGTTCAAGGGTGTTCATGGTCAGGATCCAGAGGGTTCGGGTTCAGTGGGTCAGAGAGGGCATGCGGAGCGGTCCACAGGCTCACAGCCAGGTCACGGCGCCTTCTTCGGCGGTGAGCACGTTGCGGCGCATCCCGCCGAACAGCTCACGGCCCATGCCGTGACCCGCATCATCGGCCAAGGCATCCGACCGGCCTTCGACGGCACGGGCCGCCCATTCCTCGGCGGGCACCAGCGCCTCCAGCACACCCGTCACGGCATCGACACGCACCAGGTCGCCCGTGCGTACCTTGCCCAGCGGACCACCGGCCAGCACTTCGGGGCTGACGTGGATGGCGGCCGGCACCTTGCCTGACGCACCACTCATGCGGCCGTCCGTGACCAGTGCGACGCGGAAACCCTTGTCCTGCTGCACGGCCAGCGGCGGCGTGAGCTTGTGGAGTTCGGGCATGCCGTTGGCTTTCGGGCCCTGGAAGCGGACGATGGCGACGAAGTCGCGCTCCAGCTCGCCGGCCTTGAAGGCGACGTGCAGCGCTTCCTGGCTGTCGAACACGATGGCCGGCGCCTCAATGACGTGGCGGTCCTCAGGCACCGCGCTGACCTTCATCACGCCGCGGCCCAGGTTGCCCGCCAGCAGCTTCAGGCCGCCCGACTCGCTGAACGGCGCCGCCGCGGTGCGCACGATGGCGTCGTCGATCGGCGTGGCCGGCAGGTCGTGCCACACCAGCGCCCCGTCCGCCGCCAGCGTCGGCACCCGGCCATACGCCGCCATGCCGCCGTCCGCCACCGTCAGCACGTCGCCATGCAGGCAACCGCTGTCGAGCAACTCGCGCAGCACGAAGCCCGGCCCGCCCGCCGCCTGGAACTGGTTCACGTCAGCCTTGCCGTTCGGGTAGACCCGCGACAGCAGCGGCGTGCAGGCCGACAGCTCGGAGAAGTCGGTCCAGTCGATCAGGATGCCGGCCGCGCGCGCCACCGCGACCCAGTGGATCAGATGGTTGGTGGAGCCGCCGGTGGCCAGCAGCGCGACCATGGCGTTGACGATCACGCGCTCGTCGACCATGCGGCCGATCGGCGTGAAGCGCTTGCCCTTGCCGATCGACAGCAGCGTGCGCACCGCCTCGCGCGTGAGCTCGTCGCGCAGGCCATCGTGCGGGTGAATGAAGGCCGCACCGGGCACGTGCAG
>JBEANV010000501.1:0-3877 GCA_041165285.1 Pseudomonadota bacterium
TGGTGTCGGGCTGGTCGAAGGCCACGTCCAGCGGCATCATCACCTGGCCAAGCCAGCCGGTCGGACCCGGGTAGCCCTGGTAGCCGGGCGAGGCCTGGGTGGCGATCAGGTAGAGGCGGCCCTGGTGGACGAAGGCGCCGGGGCGCTGGTCGCGGTTCACCGGCACGGTGGTGCCCAGCGGCATCCAGCCTTCGTTCGAGCTGGCGATGATGCGGTGCTGGTCATCGAGCAGCAGCATGACGCTGCGCCCCGAGGGGTCGCCGTGGGAGGCGAAGATGCCCTGCATCTCCTGCTGGAAGTTGAAGCTCAGGCACAGCACGCCGACGGGCTGCGCGGAGCCGGGCCGGTGCATGCGCCGCGAGTAGATCAGCGCCTGGGGCGAGCGCGGGCGCAGGTCGGTGGCGCGGAAGGTTTCGAGGTAGGTGTCGCTGGCCAGTGACGCGGGAAGCAGCGGGTCGCGGGTGAACTCGACATGCGACGTGCCATCGGTCTGGGCCAGCACCTGGCCTGCGGTGTCGAGCAGCAGGATCTCGTCGTAGACGGTGTACTTGTGGCGGTACTCCAGCAGCCGGCGGAAGGTGCGGCCATCGTCCTCGGCAGGCGGCTGGGCGACGAAGCTGCACAGCTCCGGGTCGGTGGCGAGGAAACCCACATCGGCGGTGCGTTCGTAGAGATTGCGCACGACGATGTCGATCACGTACTGAGCGCGGGTCTCCACCTGCCCGACCGCATTGCGCAGCTTTTCGAGCACCAGACTGGACACCAGATTGCGCTCCATCTGCCCGAACTGGGTGCGGGTGGCGGCCATGGTGGGCAGGATGGTGCGCGCGTCCTGCGGGCAGTTCATCTTGGCCGAGGCCTCGATCAGGCCCCACATCAGGTTCAGCTCCCGCAGCGACATCTCGCACCGGGTCACGTCGCGCATGTAGGGCAGCAGGGTCTCGACCTCGGCGCGGCTCAGGGTGATGCTCATCTTGGCGACTCTCATGTCTGGGGTGAGGCACTGTCCGCGCAACTTGCGTTCCCGATTCACTGGTGGAGGGGGCGGAAATCACGGTTCTGGCGGGCAATGGCGCCAATTGCCAACGAAGGGCGGTGGTGGTGTGGGCGCGCTGAGGTGCAGGCTGTCCGGCATGATTCGTGATGTATTGCACGAATCGATGGGCGGATGGGCTGCGCGGTTTTCCGGGCCGAGACGGAGGGCGGGGCGGTCGATATGCTGACCGTTGGTGTGCGGATGGCGTGACGGGTGACGCGGACACTGCAGGCTTTGGCCTGTTTTTACGGGAGTGAAACCATGCGAGACAGAGAAAAAAATCAAGGCCTGCAAGGACTTGCGTGCCGAAGCGGACAAGCTGATATGCAGCGTCTGGGTTGTTACGCTGGCAAGGCGTGATGTCTACATTAAGTTAAGGCGTCGCAATGCCAGCGGTTCATCACTTCACGGTCTTTGCCGACTACTTTCAGTTCGTTGTGCAAGACGAGACGTCTGAAGATGACTTCGCCAGTATCTGGACTCCCGAAGCCTTGGATATCGCTCTTGCGGTCGGAAGGTCAGCGCTCTGCCCGGGAACACTACGAAATGTCGAAGTGCCGGTAGAGGTTCGGGTGGGAGAGACTGAACCACAAGTTGATCTTGCGGCGGTCGATCACGCCGTCGAGGCAAGCTTGGAAGTCAGCTCTGGCTCTATCGTAGTTATGAGTTGCACCGCCTACCTTCCGGATGCGCCACGGTTTGCTCTTCCAGCGGGAACCTATCGCGCTCTGAGCATCATGTCGGGAATCAGCAGCATCACGGCAGAGTGGGAGCCAGCGGATGACAAGTACATTGTTTACCTTTGGCCCGGCTCACTGCGCCATCCAAAGTTGCTCAAGCACTGGAAAGGCGACGCCTCTCAAGTCAGTCGCGCTAAGTAGTTGATTTGTATAGGGGCGCAGAATGCTAGCGACTGACTTTCGGGACGGTTTGCGGCGGGGGCGGGCCGATTACTTCGCTAACCCTTCGCTCGAGCCGACCCGCTCCGGCAAGGCACCCCGGCCGCCCAGCGCGGTTTAACATGTTGCACCGGTCGGCCGGGGCGCCTTGCCTCCACGGTCGGCTCAGCTCAAACGTTGGCCTTCACAAAATACATGCCCGCTTACCTGCTCACGTGGAATCCAAAGAACTGGCACTGGAACGACCTGCCGGACATCGCTCGCCAACTTGCCGACGGACTTCCTATCGAGCAAAGGTGGAGTTGCGGCAACTCCCGATCAATCGAGGTAGGTTCAAGGGTGTTCTTGCTACGTCAAGGCGCGGAACCGAAAGGTATCGTCGCCTCCGGCTGGGTGACCAAAGCGCCGTTCGCCGCCCTCCACTGGGACACAGTTCGCGCAGCAAGAGGGGATCAAGCGTTCTTCATCATGTTTGCTGCTGACGCGCTGCTGAACCCTGCGGAATCGCAGCCCCTGGATGTTCGCGCACACGCCCCTGGACCCTTGGCGGAGGTGCAGGTTGATGCACCAGCTTCTGGGAACTCGATTCCCGATCTCGTGGCTATCGCGCTATCTGATGCATGGGCAACACATCTCGGAAAGGAAGACCAGGGCCTTGGCAAAGGCGATCCTGAACTCGGTGCAATGGAAGGCGAGCAAAGGCGCAGATTCGTAAGTCATCGAGCACGGGAGCGCGCTCTGCGTATCGCGAAACTCGAACAGACTCGCGCCAAAAGCACCGATGGACGCATTCGATGCGAAGTACCAGGGTGCGACTTTGATTTCGAAGCAACCTATGGGCCAGTCGCAGCTGGCTTCGCGCATGTTCATCACCTACGCCCACTTGCTGAGGCCACTGCGCCTACCATCACCAAACTCGAAGATCTCGCGGTTGTGTGCGCCAACTGTCATGCTGTCATTCATCGCGGTGGTGCATGTCGTTCAGTAGAAACACTAATACTAGCCGGGCGAGAGTAACGGTTAGCCCGTGTCCAGCGGTGCTGACGTGGTTGATTAGGGTGGGTGCCCCGTGTTCGCGAGCATGACGGAGTAGGGGGTGCGCCCGTCTATGCGGCGCGGAGGTTTCAATCTTTGGCGCGTTCCCGCTCTTTGTCCTGCAATAACCGCCACATCACTTTCCCCGTCCCCGACTTGGGCAGCGCCTCGACGAACTCGACGAGCTTGGGCGCCTTGTACGCGGCCATGTGCTCGCGTGCCCAGTCGAGGATGTCCTGCTCGGTCGTCTGCCCGCGCGCTTCCTGGCGCAGCACGATGACAGCCTTGACCGTCTCGCCGCGGTAGGCGTCCTGCGTGCCGATGATGCAGGCTTCGGCCACCGCCGGGTGCCGGTACATCAGCAGTTCCACCTCCGACGGCCAGACCTTGAATCCACTCGCGGTGATCATCCGCTTGAGGCGGTCGGTGATGAAGAAGTAGCCTTCTTCGTCCATCCGCCCAAGATCGCCAGTGCGGAAGAACTTCTTGCCCGGCAAACCCGGCAGCTCGATGAACGCCGCCTCGGTCGCCGAGGGGTGTTTCCAGTAGCCCTTGAACACCATCGGCCCGTTCGTCACGATCTCGCCGACCTCGCCCACAGGCAGCTCTTCGAACGTGACCGGATCGACCACCCGCGCATCGACGCCGAAGATCGGCATCCCCAGGCACTGCAGCTTGGCGCGCTCGGGTGGGTTGGCGTGGCTGGGCGCGGCGGTTTCGGTCAGCCCGTAGCCTTCCGCGAAGGTCAGGCCGAACTCGCTCAGCAGCCGCTCGGCCACCGCCTGCGGCATCGCGGCCCCGCCGCCCGAGAGGTAACGCAGGCTCGACAGGTCGAAGCTGCGGTAGTTCGGGCTGGCGAACAGGTCGATGATCATCGTGGGGATGCAGGTCCAGTGGCTGACCCGGT